>VGTI01000006.1 GCA_016874735.1 Deltaproteobacteria bacterium | reverse complement strand
TAAAGACGGGTTCCGTACCGTCGCGGAAGATGTCCTGCACCTGCGACGCCATAAACGGGAAGTATATCGAGAACACGCCCTGATTAAGGATGATCGAAGTAAACGAAAAACTCTGCCCTAGCTGCGTACCATCAAACTCAGCCGTCCAAAAAGTGGCAACCATGTCGACTGCCCCGTCTTTGGGCGCGCCAGAAGTCTCTGTCAGCCGTCCCGAGTAGGTCATCGGTAGGCTACCTAGACTCTGTGCTGAAGCCGGGATTGAGAAAGCTGTCGCCACAGTCCAGCACACGCCTAGGCGCATGACAAAACAAGCAACAGTTTTGCGTCTCAACCCGGTCATGCCGAGGCCTCCGCGAGGGGGGGGGGAGCAGGCACTTTCCCACTCATATAGAGGGGCTTCGGCATGCCTGAGGTCTAACTTGAGGACTTTTTGGGGGCTCACATTGCGGGCTAAAATCATCAATGCTTACGGCAAGATGGCGCCAGGCTTTCAGCCTTTTTTTCCAGCCTCGCTGCTGATGTTGCCGTGCCGATGCTGCCTTTGCCACTTTGGGCTTAGTTTCGACCGGGTAATTAAGGCGCCCAAGATTTTACGGTAACTTGATGCATTTGGTTCCAATATTATATAATTATAGGCATTAACTGTGCCAATTATCTTGGGGTGATTCCAGTGTATATACCTAGGAGTATTGATTTAAAAGCATTTTGTAGCCAAAAATCAGTGCTATTACTCGGCCCTCGTCAGACAGGCAAAACACAGCTGATCAAGCATACGCTTTCCGATGAGGTGGCCTATTACAATCTCTTGGATCAGGAGATGTTCTTCCGGCTAGCCAACGATCCGACTCTGATCCGGAAACAGGTATCGGCCCATAGGCCGGAGAGCGGCATCGTAGTAATAGACGAGATACAGCGTCTACCTGAGCTATTGGATGAAGTGCACTTGATGATCGAGAAGGATGAGCTGCGGTTTGTGCTGACTGGCTCAAGTGCTCGCAAATTAAAGGCCAAGGGTGTCAATCTACTTGGTGGCCGTGCACGTCAGCTCGCCCTTCACCCTCTGACCTATAATGAACTAGGAGATAATCTTTTTGATCTCCGTAAGTGTCTAAACCGAGGGCTTATTCCCTCAATTTATCTATCCGATGATCCTCGTGCCGATTTAGGCGCATATCTTGGCACTTATTTAGAGAACGAAATTGCTAATGAAGCGTCGGTACGGAACCTCCCTGCATTCTCACGATTCTTGACGACTGCGGCATTATGCAACGGTCAAATTATTAACTATTCAAGTATTGCCAGTGATGCTCAGGTTGGGCGCAAAGTTGTAGCCGAGTACTTTCAAATTCTCTTCGATACTTTGGTGGCTAAAGAGCTTCCTGCATGGCTACGTTCTGAGAAACGTAAGCCACTTGAAACGTCAAAATTTTACTTCTTTGATACCGGTATTGTGCGTGCCATCCTTGACTTGCCACCGACTAAGGAAAAATCTAAAGATTTCGGCGACTTTTTCGAGGCCTACATCCATCACGAGTTAAGTTCCTATATCGACTACTATCGTCCTAACACCACGCTGCATTATTGGCGCACCACCACAAATCATGAAGTCGATTTCATCCTGGGTGGGACGGTAGCGATCGAGGTCAAGGCCAAGACCCTAGTGGGGGAAAAAGATCTTCACGGACTCCGAGCTTGCGAGCAAGAAAAAATACTAAAGAAGTATATTGTTGTGTGCATGGAGGAACGCGCAAGAATTGTCGACGATATCTTTCTGATCCTGCCATACAAAGAGTTTCTCAATTCACTTTGGAATCACGAATTGATCGAGGCTCGTGAAGAAATATGATGCCGCCGACGCAATGTTGTCGGCATAAACATGCTAACTTACATAATCGTTGGCATTTAGAGCAGCCATGACTGTTGTGGAAGCGGTTAAATACTGGTTTTCCATCGGACGCGAAACGGTTCGACTCTCTACAGCTTCAAGCCTCCATTCCGAAATTCTGGGCCCATGCCGCGCCCCTGAATTGGAAGAATCCCTTAGTCGCGTGAGGATAGAGCGCCGTGTCCATCCCGCGGCGGGCGTACCTGAGATCAACCTGGGCATTCACGCGGCTCAGTGCATCGGACCAGTAACCGCGATGCGGCTTCATGCAAATGAGTTGCTGATCTCTTTCCACATGCTCCATGATTGCTCCCACCTTGGCCCATACAAGGGGAGCGCCAAAATGTGCTTTTGCGCGCGCCGCACCGTCGGTGACTGCCTGAGTTAGAGCATCAGTTACCAGCGGTGATAGCTGAAGAGTCTGCGATAATTCGCTAGGATCTATAGCGATGATCTGCCTGACTTTAGCTTCTTTAAGCTCACTACCCTCGAGATAGAGATCGTCGGCATGGACGATGAGGGTCGTCTCTTTAGTGAGATCGATGGCTTTATTATCAACCTCATTATCAACCTCGCCCGTACTCGCGACAGGTTTAGGATCCAAGCTAAATGCGAGATGTGAAACGGATGCAGCCTCGCTGTCGGTAGCCAGTCGCTCGCGCACTGTCACGCGCCCGTCGGTGCAGCGCTTAATGTTTTCTGCGGTTGCGACGTATCTTTTGCCCTGAGTATGCAGGCCAGCTACCCACCGCCACGACAACGTGTTGACTGCCGGATCACCGTCTATCAAATGACGCAGAAAAAACTGCGCCCCTAGCTGCCAAGGTAGTCGCAGCGTATAGATCCAAATGCTCGCAAACCACATGCGCGCATGATTATGGAGATAACCATGGGTCCGAAGCTCATCCGCCCAGGCGTCGAAGCAGGCGATGCCACTCTTGCCCCTAATGGCACGGTCGTAGAGTGCATGGTCGTAAAGCGCTCTTTCGTCCAGTGCTTTCTCTTTGTCACCATGCTTTTGCAGTTGTTCTAGGGCGTAAACATATTCCCTCCATACGGTCGGACGGTGCTCAAGCCAGCCGCGCCAATAGATGCGCCAGATCACCTCGTCGATCCATTTACTCACGACATCTTGCGGGAATGCCGCTAAAGCCGCTCTGATGCACTCACTCTCCACCAGTAAACGCCGGGACAGGTAAGGCGATAAGAGTGAAACGACCTCGTGATGATGGTCCGGGCCTAGGTCCGAGTTGCGTCGCGCGGCATAAGCGGCGAGTCCAGACTTGGTGAACGCTTCGAGCCTTCGTAGGCCCTCCTCACGATTAAGCGGCATAGCACACCTCAGTTTAAATGCAAAAAGCTTGCTAGTTGTGGCCATCGCTGAGGGATAGTCGTGGCGATGGAATGCCATGCTAGGCGCACCACTTCCCATACCGTCGCAAAATAGACCCAAGTCGCGATAGCGATCAGATGGCCGATGATTACAAATAGTCCGTCGCGCTCCAGATAACCAATACTGACGCAAATGATGGCCCAAGCCGGTAGAGAATTGGAAAAGAGCACCACTGGAGGTAAGGGTAGTATGAGTGCCAAGCCACTGACGGTGATGCTTAGACCTATGGCGCGACTTAACGGTGGTTGCAACGCAAGCGATAGCCGGGGTTTAAACAATGGGTCGATATAAGTAAATGCCTTGCGGGCGGCATGAACCATTTTCACTAGCCTCTGCCCATCAATCTCGCGCTGCCCCAGCCATTGCGGCAAGACGCCTGCGTGTCCCAGGGTCAGGCGCAGCCCAACGGCGATCATGACGAGGCCAATCACAATCGACACACCCGGCAGAGGGATGGGTTGCACAAAGGGGAGCGCAAAGATCAGCGCAAATGAGGCAAAGCCTCTGCCCTCCAACTTCTGTTCAATGGCTGCAAAACTCACACGCGGTGCAGCGGCCAGGCGCTCGATGGCGGCTAGGTCGGCCATAAAGCTCTCTTGGGATGTGTCAGTCATGAAGACTCTCGTCAGATATTTGGCGACTTTTTTTGACGCCGTGAAATTTCTACCTCGCCACTCCTCTGACACTTGCCCGGCTTCATCCGCTTATCGCTATACCAACGATGCCAATATTTGGACTAGCTTTATAATCAGTTAGAGCACAGCCAAAATTCTATCATGCAGGCCGTCGAGGAGTTGGCACTAAAGTTGCTCTAGTATCTCTGACCCACCCTCACTAGACCCACCACTCATCTTTGACGGCAGTACACGCGATGCTAAAGAACATCTACTCACCACTTTCAGGCGCGATCGCTCAAGAACGCGTGCTTGAAACCATCGCCAACAATATGGCGAACATGAATACGGTCGGTTTCAAGGGTGATCGCGTGACGTTTACCCTGCTGGAGCCGGAACCCGAAAAGAACTACCGTGATCCCCTGCCCCCTGCCAACTACAAGGTCGGCGTTGAGCAGCTGATGAACATCCGTGGCAACGAAATGGCCTACGTCGGTGTGGCCGATGTGACGAGGGACGACACCCAGGGACCAGCGATCAGCACCGGTAACCCTACCGACATTATGATTGAGGGCGAAGGCCTTCTGGCAGTCAATACGCCTGACGGTGTGCGCTATACCCGCAATGGGTCTTTGGTTGTCAGTCGCGACGGTGTACTTAGCAACAAAGATGGCATGCCTATCCTCGGTGAAAAGGGCAACATCGTCGTCCGCACTGGGTCTTTCGAAATCAACGACTCGGGCGAAGTATGGCAGGACAAGCACCTCATTGACCGCATTCAACTCTTCAAAATCAAAGACGGAGAGAGCTTAGAGCGCGTCGGTGACAATCTCCTTCATTACGGTGGCACTCCTGAGGGACTGACCACGGTGGCACGTCCACAGATGCGGCAGGGTTTTCTCGAGGGATCAAACGTCAACGCTATCAAAAACCTGACGGATATGATTATGGCGCACCGCTCCTACGAGGCTTACCAAAAGGCCATCAACGATTACGACCAAATTATGCAGAAATCTAGTAACCAACTCGGTGATTTGCGCGCTTAATGACTTAATGGTTTAGGCAATTAGTGGAGATCCAAGGCTATGATGCGACTACTTTACACAGCGGCGACGGGCATGGAAGCGATGCAGCAAAACATCGACGTCACGTCCAACAACTTGGCCAACTTAAATACCAACGCGTTTAAGAAGTCGCGCGCCAATTTCCATGACCTGATCTATCAGACGCTGAAGGCTCCGGGCCAAAACACCACCACCGGCACTGTCGTCCCTAGCGGCATCCAGGTCGGTGCCGGTACGCGGCTGTCGTCTGTAGACAAGATGTTTACCACCGGTGCGGTTAAGCTCACGGGCAACGAGACGGACTTCATGGTCGAGGGTCAGGGGTTCTTCCGTGTGCAACTTGAGGACGGCACCACGGCCTATACGCGGGATGGTAACTTTAAGTGGGACAACTCGGGTCGTCTCGTTACGGCCGACGGCTTCCCGCTGGTCGACGAAATCACACGGCCGCAAGGGGCCACTAACCTTGTTGTTGGTATGGACGGAGTCGTGACCGTCAATGTCGGCGCGGAAAAGCAAGACATCGGGCAAATCCAACTTGCCAACTTCATCAACCCCATGGGGTTGGCGTCGAAAGGACGCAACCTCTACACAGCCACCGAAGCCAGTGGTGAGCCTGTAGTTGGTATCGCTAACCAAAACGGTATGGGTGCTCTCTATCACACCCAGCTCGAGGCAGCGAACGTCAATATCGTCGAGGAAATGGTCAACATGATCTCCGGCCAGCGTGCCTACGAGATGAACTCTAAGGTCATCCAAACCGGCGATCAAATGTTGCAGGCCACAGTAGCCATCCGCTGATTCTAGTAAGGGGAGCTTGTGAATCTAGTTTTTAGCATGACATTACTCGGCGCGGTTCTGGGGCACAGCTTACTTGCCTCAGTGGCCCGCGCGGAATTAGTGCCGTCACTCCCGACGCCTGCTGCGGAGTTAGCACCACAAGTTCCACTCGCGGCGACACTAACTTTTCGTCCCAATGCAGAGGTCGATGGCGATCGGCTCTATCTAGGTGGCGTTGCAGATTGTCATGGCATGGCCGAAATTTGCGACGAAATTTACGCCGTTGACTTGGGGCCAAGTCCCGAACCTGGACGGACGATCACTTGGCATCCAGAAAAGGCGCGTGCGCTCCTCGGCAAAGAATGGCCGGCGGCGGACATCAGATTAGCAGGTGCTAAGGTGATTAAGATCACTGCAGCCTCGATTCCTTTAACAGAGGACAAGGTTGAAGGTGCTCTCAAGTCTTTACTGAGCGATGCTTTTAGTGAGGACAGTGCACTGAAAGTCACAATAGATCGGATGTTGTTACCCCCAGGGCTCAAATTGCGCCCCGGGGATTACGTGATTGAATTCCCAGACCTTACTGCAGAACACCTGCAATCCGCTGACTGGGTGATAAAACGTCTCGGCGGCAATGTGCGCCTCACTTTTGTCGCGCGCCAAGTGGACGGCGATCAACTGCGGGCCGTGTTCTCGGTCTCAGCTCATATGACAGTGCATGCACTGTTGCCCGTCCTTGGCGAGTCTTTGGATAAAGGAGCGGAGATTACCGATGCCAACCTGGGCTCAGATATGGTTGCTCTCGGGCGCAGTGGCAGCATGTACGTGAGTCATCGCGACGAGCTGATCGGTCGTCGCCTACGACGTCCGATGCAGAGCGGCTCCCCTTTGCTGTCGAGTGATATTGAATTACCAAGGCTGGTACGCCGCGGTCAAATGGTGCAACTCAAAGTCGATGGCTCTGGAGTTGCCGTTAGCGGCTCAGTCAAGCTCATGGCTGATGGCGTGCCAGGCCAGGTGATAGAAGCGCAGTATCCAGCGACCAAAAAGCGGATGCGCGTACGGGTGATTGACGCGAACACAGTTCAACACGTGTTTTAAGCAGGTGCCATGAAGATTTTTGCTACCTTCCTATTACTCATTGGTTCAGTCTTTGGCTGCTCGCCTAAGATGACGCAAGTCTCTGGACGTAATCCAGATCTTTTTACCAAGGATTCAGACAAACTCGTGGGTCAAGGTCGCTCCATGGCCGGGACTCCAGCACCGGCTGTCTATGTCAAGGAAAAGACGGTGCAGATCACGAGCAATACGCGTTCTAATGACTCGGGATCACTTTTTAATCCAGACGATGAGCGCAATTATTTATTTACTCCCAAAGGTCCACTCAATGTGGGGCGGTTCCTCACCGTCAATATTCAGCCTAATCGTATAAGTGACAAAGATCTGGCTAAAGACAAAGGCGGCGCTAAAGCCAAGGGCAAAGGCAAGGACGACAAGTCCGGACCGACGGACGAGGTCGAGGAAGAATTACTCAAAGCGCTACCTGACCTGACCCCAGCCGAAAAAGGTCAGCCTTCGCTGCTCAAATCATTCAAAATGCAAATCGCTCACAGATACGACAACGGTGACGTACTAGCCATGCTCAAGAGAACCTCGCAGCACAAGGATCAAGTTAACGAGGTTGATCTGCGAGCACGTATTCCATACGACCGGCTGAGCTCTGGGGAGGATTTAACGACGGATGATCTCCTCGATGTCCGCTTCGCGGAGAGTAAGTCCGGTGAGCTGACAGAGCGCAATTCGTCTGGTTGGGAGGACGAGTATTCACTACGTCTCAGCGGCTTCGAGGAGGCCAAGTCTAAACAAGCGCAAGACCTCGCCGATCAAAAAGATCGCTTACAGGAAGCGCAGGAAAAACTAGAAAGCCGCATCAAGTCTTTCGGCGATGAGCGTCGACTCGTGGCTAAACAGCGTGAGGAATTAGCCAAAAAACGCGCCGAGACCGATGCCAAAATGAAACTGATCGAGGATACGCTGAAGGAGCAAGAGGCAGCCAAGGCGGCTGCTGAAGCCGCAGCGGCGGCTGATCCCAAAGCCGACAAAGGCAAAGCAGGTGCAGCTGCGCCGGCTAAAGATGCGGGTAAGGCTGGGACGGCAGATGCTGCTAAACCAGCGGGTGGGGGTAATAATGCGTAGGTTTTTGTTAATTACTTTCATCATGGCCCTGTGTTTTGACGGCGCGCAGGTGGCCCAGGCGATGCCCACCCGCCTCAAAGACCTTATCCGCGTGCGTGGTGTGCGCGGCAACTTCGTCAATGGATTTGGGCTCGTCGTCGGCCTCAAGGCTACAGGCGACAGCAAAAAGTCACTCACTACGAACAAGATGATCGCCAACATGCTCACACGCATGGGTATGAAGACTAAAGATAACGAGGTCGTTGCCGGCAATATGGCTGCCGTGTTGGTCACGGGCGAGCTCCCTCCTTATGGCAAAAATGGCGATCTTTTTGACATCAAAGTATCGGCCATCGGTGACGCCCGGAGTTTGGCCGGGGGGACGTTAATTTTAACCACACTACACGCTGGTAATAGCGAGGTTTATGCGGTTGCTCAGGGGTCCGTCGTAGTGGGGCAGGCTAGTGGCAACGGTGCGCAGGTACTTACTGTGGCTAGGGTGCCCCAAGGGGCTACGGTCGAGCGGGAGTTCCAGCCCACCATTGGCAATCAGGGTGAGTTGACGTTAACACTCATCCGACCAGACTTTACGACAGCCACGCGCATTGCCGAGGCTATCAACACTAAACTAAAGGGTTTTTTCGCCTCACCACGTGATGTCAGTAGCATCGATGTGACGATGCCGGCTGAATACCAAGGCCGCACGGTAGAGTTTCTCTCCGAGCTTGAATCCATGCGTGTCGAGGACGATGCGCGCTCCGTTGTGGTCATTAATGAGAGGACTGGGACAGTGGTCATGGGTGCTGGCGTCGTAGTGGCGCCGATAGCGATTGCTCACGGGGATTTGACCATTAAGGTTGGGGGCAAAAACGACAAATCGGCGCCTAAGTCAGTGGTTTCCGTTGGTGGTACTACGGTCGGCGAACTCCTGCAAACGCTCAATAATCTAGGCGTCAAACCTGCGGATCTGGTTGGTATCTTGCAGTCCGTTCATGCATCCGGGGCCATCAATGCCGAGCTGAGGTTTATGTAATATGAATAGTCCGCTAAGCGTCAATGTGAATACGCCCGTCGCGGCTAACCACGATAAGATCCTTGGTGATCTTAGATCCAAGGTTAACGACCGCGATCGCGCGACGATTAAACAAGCGGCCGAGGATTTTGAATCCCTGTTTCTTAATATTGTCCTTAAGTCGATGCGTGACACCGTCCAGAAGTCAGGTCTGATTGACGGAGGTAATGCCGAAGATATTTACAAGTCGTTACTCGACGATGAGTATGCCAAGATGATGGCCGCGCAGAGGCATACGGGACTTGCCAATAATATTGAGGAATTTTTGCTTAATTCCCAATCTCAAGTCCGTCCCTCATCACCTCCTGCGGTGGCTAAGTCGCAGGGACTAGCGGCTTACAAAGAGGGTGCGCGTAGCCCAGGGATTGCAGCTGCGATCAAAACAGGCGACAATAGGTAGCAGAAGCCCACCAGATTTTCTCTTTCTCTCCACCAGCCGTTCTATGTTAGAAGCCCTACCATGAAAGATAGAGGTGTTTCATGAGTACCAGCCGCATTGGCAGCTACACTCCCAAAGCAACGGACGGGCTGAATCCGGCAGCGACCCCGCAGTCCAAGGCTGAGGATGGTAAGGTACAGAATGCCAAGGCGGTGGCTCCAGCCGCCGCCCCTCAAGGTGCCGGCCAAACCGCCAACAACGCCCGGGCCAACAAGGACTATGGCGTTAACATCTCGGATGCCGCTAAAACCAAAGCAGAAGCCTACCAAAAAGCTCTCGATATCGCTCGCTCCACTCCCGACGTTCGTGAAGACCGTGTCTCGGATATTAAGAAGCAAATAGCCGACGGTACCTACAAACCAGACGCTGGCCGTATAGCTGACGGCATGTTGCACGAAGCCATCAAAGAACACCTAGCCGAATCTGACAATTAATTCCCTCTAAACAGGAGAGGCGCAATGACTCAGACCACATTTGTGGAACAAGTCATCGAGGTAGCATCTCGTCTCACTGACTGCGTCAACAAGATGCGCGATGCCTACGCAGAGATGCCTAAGGTGATTGCATCTGAGCATGAGGCAATCGAGGCTCGAGAATACGGCCTTGTGACGGATGCCTGTCGCGTTAAAGAGGAGCTGGGTGACCGAATCGAGGGTGCTTACACTAACTTCACCCTTACCGGCGAAAAACTCGCCAAAATCTTAAGCGCACATTGGCCCGAAAAGCCCCGTCCCGTCACACTCTCTCAGTTTAACGATGCGTTGACGGAGTTAGCTAATTCTCTTTCATCCGAGCAGTTTGCTGTTCAAGTTCTACAGCACGTAGCCAAGGTTTTTACCAAGGCGGTGCAGGATTTCTTCGCCGTATACATGGACGTGAAACCACAGATCGAGGCCAATCGTTATCTTGTCACCAAGCTAATGTGGAATTATCAGGAGAGCTACCGATTTTGGCAAGAGGTTAGCGAGCAAGTGGCCGTTTCCTATAATGCTCATGGCGTGCAGAAAGCTGCCGGTCGCAACAGCGGGTTTCGCGTTAAGGCCTAATGAAGGTGCTTTTTTCTTGAGGCAACTGAGATGGCAGGACTATTTCACACACTCACGGTTGGATCGGAAGCCCTGCTGACGACCCGTCAGGGTGTTGATACGGCTGGCCATAACATCGCTAACGCCCAAGTCGAAGGTTACTCGCGGCAGACGGTCAACATCCGTCAGAACGATCCTCTTGAGACTCACGGTGTGCTCATCGGCAACGGCGCCTCGATTGCCAGTGTAACCAGGTCCCACGATCAGTTTGTCGAGAATCAGCTCAATGCTACCCATCAGGACTCCGGTCGAGCTGCCGCACGAGCTGACGCCCTAAAGACCATAGAGCGCGTGTTTAGCCCACTCTTAAATGCGAGTGTATCGGACGAAGTAACCAAGTTTTTTAATACCATCCAAAATCTCTCGAACTTCCCCACCGACGAAACGATCAGGACCACCGTAGTCGAAGCCGGACGCGACGTGTCTACGGCCTTTCGTCGCGTTGACACGGATCTGCGCGACAATCGCACTATTATCAACGACAGGATTTTCGATCTCGTCACTAATGTGAACGATCAGCTACAGGAAATTGCCAAGCTCAACGTGAAGATCCAGACATCAGAGACGGGCATGGGTACCTTTGCCAACGATTTGCGTGATCAGCGCGAAAGGCTATTGCGTGAAGTTTCCAAGCAGGTCGAGATTAAATATTACGAAGACCAATACGGTATGCTCTGTGTACGCGGGCCAGATCAAGTGACCTTAGTCGAGCGCAATAACGCAGCTAAGTTTGGCGTCCAGAGAAATTTTGATAACGATAGCTTGTTTGACGTCACCATCACCGACTGGGACGACCATACTACTCGGAATGTGACGCGCCGCATGGATGGTGGTGCACTTGAGGCGTTCATTCGGATTCGCGACGATGATATTCCGACGCTGCTCGAGAAAAATAATGAGATGGCTTACCGTTTTGCTCATGAGGTTAACGGCGTGCATCGCAGTGGTTTCGGTATTGGGGAATTTTCGGAGAGCACAGGTCGCGATTTTTTCAAAATTACTGATTCCATCGATAACGCCGCAGCATCGATTGATATTGAAGATATCATTGCCGCATCGACGCATTCCATCGCGGCGGCATCGACCGCGCTGGCTCCTGGCGATAACGTCAATCTAAATGCGATTATTAAGCTCAAAGATGCGCGGATATTTACGAAAGACGGCGTTAACCTCGTTGAATTCTACGCTCAATATACTGCCAACTTAGGTATGGAGACCCAGCGCGCCGATCATGCCAAACAGTCCGCCGACATTTTGGTTGAGGACTTAGTTAAACGACGCGAATCAATTTCGGGGGTGTCGCTCGACGAAGAAGCCACGAATATGATGAAGTGGCAAGCGAACTTTACCGCGTCGTCTAAGGTCATCACGACGATAGATGAGATGTTGGATACAGTTCTAAGTATGAAGCGGTGAGTGAATAGTTTATGAGAATTTCCGAGCGACTTCGTTACGAAACGGTCTCCAATCGCATTAATAATGCGAGAGATCAAAATTCGCAGGCCATGGAAGAGCTTGCGTCGCAACGTCGCGTCGAGAAACTGTCAGATGATCCCATCGGTGCTAGCCAGATTATTCGCTACCGCGACAATATCGATACCCTGCGCCAACTCCAGACCAATATCGAGTATTCCAAAGGCTTTTTGGAACGCAGTGAGGAGGCCCTGCAGGCCATCAACAATAACCTCATCCGCGCCAAAGAGCTGGCTGTAGCCATGTCCAACGACACTTACGACCAAAACAGTCGCAGCGCGACGGCACGCGAAATCCGAGAAATTCTCGACGAGGTGATTCAGCTCGGTAACACCACATTCAACGGACGCTTCGTCTTCGGCGGGTTTCGCAATCAAACCCCGACCCTGAGCCTAGAGGGCGATTTCATGGGTGACGATGGCATTGTGCACCTTGAGGTGTCGCCCGGCAATTTTCGCCCGGTCAGCCTCAACGGTCGGGATGTCTTCGAAGCCAATCCTGATGAAGTGGCCCGTGGCCACTTCAACATGATCACGGCGCTCAATCTGCTTCACGACGGCATGATGAATAACGACAAAGATCAGATGCACAAGGCCATGTACGAGGTCGAATTTCAACTCGACAAAACTAGCTCGGGCCTGGCGACCTTGGGTGCTATGTCTAATGCACTGCGAGAGACTGGCAACCGGCTCAGTGGCGATGAGATCGTCCTCCGTGAGCAGTTATCGAAGGCGCAAGATGCCGATATCTATCACTCAACCTCGGAATTCAAACGGACTGAGGCCGTACTTCAGGGCACGCTCATGGCATCGACCAAGCTCTTGCAGCCATCGCTTTTGAACTTCCTACAATAAACAAGAAAGCTTTAGTGCCACATGGCCTGTTACCGCTGCATGCTAGTAATGCAGCAAATAATCGGAGATAATAGGGTATCCCAAGACAATCAGACGAGCGCTCGGCGCTTTCGGCCTTGCTGGAACCAGGGAGGGTTCTACCGTGCTTGTACTCACACGAAAAGTTGGCGAAGGGATCGCCATCGGTGACGATGTGAAGATCGTCGTTATGCAGATTAAGGGTAAGCAGGTCCGTCTCGGGATCAAGGCTGCTCCGACCACGACGGTCCATCGGGAAGAGATCTACCAAAAGATCCTGGATGAGAATCGTGCAGCCTCGCGCCCCGATCCGGTCAATGTCGGTCAGGCCCAGGGTATTCTCGGATCCGACACGCGTCCTGCTGGTCAGGCACCGCTCAGGAAGTACCTTAAGCCCCCAAAAGGGCCGGGATCGGAGTAGCTATTGCTTGCTGTAAACAAAATGGTTTATCATGAAAGGTAGTACACCCTGCCAGATTCAATTAGTTGCCGTGAGCGGGCGAGCAGCTCAAGCAGCGTATCCGCGATCCATGGGAGGCGGTCTTGATCAAGGTTAAAACAACAAGATTCGGTGAGATCGAAGTCAAAAGCGAGGATCTTATCGAACTTCCAGCTGGCCTGATCGGCTTTCCGGAGCTCAAGCGCTACGTGTTGCTTGATCACGATAAAGATTCTCCGTTCAAATGGCTGCAGTCACTAGATGACGGCGCTATTGCATTCGTCCTGATCAATCCCCTACTTTTCAAGCCGGACTATGTCGTCGAGGTGACGGAAGCCGAGGTCCTCGACTTGGATCTCAAGGCTGAAGAAGACGCCGTCATTTCGGTGATCATCACGATCCCTACCAATCCTCAGAACATGACCGCCAACCTCAAGGCCCCTTTGGTATTCAACCTCCAGAATCGTCGCGGCAAGCAGTTGGTGCTGAGTCACTCGGCTTACACCACCCGTCACAACATCATGGAAGAAATCAAGAAGCAGTCGGCAGCCACGGGCGCCTCCGCTGTCCAGGAAGCGATCGAAAAAGCGAAGGCTACCCAGACCAGCGAAGTTGCAGAGGCGGCTAAGGTCGGCGGTAAGTAAACGTCTAGGATCAGAGACGCGTGCCACTGGCCCAGTCTACGCGGTGACCTACCTGGGTCGATACCCAGGTCAGGTACAGGCGTTCGATGTGCCTAAATACCGAGCTCTCGCGGGCCGAGTGCATCTTGTGCTTATCAATCGCTGCGACGGGCACTAGGCCGCGCACAGTCGAGCACAGGAAGGCTTCGTCAAACCGCGGCAACTCATCAGCGAAGACCATTTGCTCGTGCACCGGGATGCCGGCCTGGCGCATGAGGTCGATCAAGGTCGCCCGGGTGATGCCCAGCAAGATCCCACTTTGGGCTGGCGGGGTGACAAAATGCACCTGATCGCCTTGGCGCGAGAGGAAAAAGATATTAGCGGTGGCGGCCTCAGTCACCTCGCCCTCAGCATTGGTCCACAGGATCTCGTCAAATCCCTCTTTCTGAGCCTTCGCCACCCCGAGGACGCTGGTCAGGTAGTTACCGGTTTTAGGCGCAGCCCCCCTCGTGGCACCTGCCTTGATCATGCGCTTCAGGCTCAGGCCCTCCTGGTAGACCTTTGGAGCCTCCTGATTGGCCGGTAGGCAATAGACAAACTTGTTGGGGCGTCCACCCGCGGGCAGCTTGAGGCTGAGTCCCGTGCCTCGGGTCACCGCGAGGCGGATGTACTTCTTAGCGGCTGGTACTTGCCTCACGAGCTCTGCCAGCTCAAACGATAGCTCAGCATCGCTCCAGGGGATTTCAAACTCCAAAGCCGCGGCCGATGAGCGCAACCGGGCGAGGTGAGGTTCGAGGTCAAGGATCGTCTCACCAAAGGCCACGAGCACCTCGAAGACGCCGTCGCCATAAAGGAGGCCTCGGTCGAGGGCAGGGACGACTGCAGCTTCGGGAGTGCTGACGGTTCCGTTGATTGCCACTAAGCCAGTCATAAAACCTCACAAATACCTGATTAGGTTGATGAAAACGGGCTTTTTTGAATTTTAAGCTATTTTATGATAATAGGCACGTCGCTTTATTAAAGTAAAACGATGGAGTCTATCACCTCATGGAAGCTGTAACCCAACCCGTCCGTAAGGTCCACCTGATCTCGCTAGGCTGCGCCCGTAATCGCGTCGACTCCGAGGTGATGTTGGGCACGATGCTCGGAACCGGATGGCAGTCGACTGAGGAGCCTAAGGCCGCCGATGCTATCATCATCAACACCTGCGGGTTTATTGCTGCCGCTAAAGAAGAGAGCATCGACACCATCTTGAAAGCTGCGGAGCTCAAGAGTGACAAGCCCGATCTCAAAGTGGTCGTGACTGGGTGCTTGACGCAGCGCTATAAAACACAACTCGCCAAAGGTCTGCCCGAGGTAGACCTTTTCATCGGCACCGACGAGTTTACGAAGATTGGTAAACTGCTGGACGATCCCTCGTCGCAGGGTACGGTTCACGCGAAGCGCACGCACTATCTGTATAACGAGGATATGCCACGTGTGAACACTCTGGCTAAGCATTCAGCCTACGTGAAGGTGGCTGAGGGTTGTCAGCATAACTGCTCGTTCTGCATTATTCCGGCTATCCGTGGTCGCCTGCGCTCTCGTCCGATCAGCTCGGTTGTCAAAGAGGTGGAAAAGCTGGTCGAAGACGGCGTCATCGAGGTCAATTTGATTGCCCAGGATCTCGCCGCATTTGGGCGTGATCGTGGTACGGACGAGTTGTTGCCGCTGTTGCGCGCTTTAGTTGCTATTCCCGGTCTCCGGTGGATCCGGTGCCTTTATGTGTACCCTGAGTACATTAGTGACGAATTCCTCGACTTCTTCGCTAGTGAGCCAAAGATCGTCAAGTATCTGGACATCCCCGTTCAGCATGCTAGCGACAACGTTTTGAAACGGATGAACCGCGACGTTAATCGGCAGCAGCTGCGCGAGATCCTGGCGCGCGTGCGCGAGCGTGTTCCCGGTGTGGCGATCCGCACTTCCGTCATGGTCGGATTTCCGGGTGAAACCGAAGCCGACTTTGATGAGCTGCTCGCATTTGTGTCTGAGCAGAAGTTTCGCCACTTGGGATGTTTTGCTTACTCCCAAGAAGAGGGCACAGTCGCTGGTCGCATGAGCGACCAGGTACCAGACGACGTCAAGCAGGCTAGACTTGCTGCCGTCATGGCGGCGCAAAAAGATATTTCCGAAGACCTGCTTCGCAGCTACGCTGGTCAAGTATTGCCAGTTTTGGTTGAGGGACCAAGCGCAGATCACGAGTTAGTATGGCAAGGTAGATTGGCTATTCAGGCGCCTGAAGTAGATGGTCTGGTCTACATCGGAGACGGTCCCGTCAAAGCGGGCCAGATTCAGATGGTCAAGATAACGGAAACTCACGCCTACGACCTCGTCGGTGAAGTGGTGGGCGATCTGCAGTGATTGCGGCGTGACTCGGGGCGCCGGTTGGAAGTGGTAAAGGTGACGGCGACCATTACGCAAAAGACAATCGAACGCATCCGCAAGCTCCAGGATCATCACGGCACTCGTATTTCTTGGGTGCTGACGGGGCTCTCATTTTTGTGGGGGCTGGTCTCGGGGATTTTGCTTAAGCGGGACTATGAGCATTCGCGCGCGTTGCTGTCTTACCTTGGGCTGTTTGTGCTGATTTCGGTGATTTTTAGGGTGTTTGTCGCTTATGAGGCACGGCTTGCCGCGCGGGCTGAGGCGCCGCCCAAGGGTCTACGGGGGCTCCTCGTTAAAAAACCAGCCTTGGTCAGCGGTGTGGCAAACTTCGGCACCCAGTATGCTGCTCAATACATCACGATGTTTTGTATCCCCCTCCTATTTCTAGCTAGGGCTTGGTTTTCCCTCGGGCTCACAGTGGTGTTGGCGGCAATTAGTTTAGTCGATCCATGGTGGAATAAAGTTGCGAAGCTCTCCTGGTGTATGGCCATCATTCGTGCCTTTAGCGCTGTGATTGCCGTTGCCTTTGCCTTTCCCGTATTGATGCCAGAGAATCTCCAGTATTTTTATCCTGTGCTGGCAGCGACCGCCGTCGTGGCAACTTTGCCGTGGGATCTCGTTATGGGGTGGCACAGACGACGCTGGTACCATGCCGGGCCGCCTCTCTTAGCGGTAAGTTTAATTGTGGCAGAAACCATGATGCACAGTCGATTGCGGTTGCCTCTGCTTTCTATTTGGCTGAGAGATCAAGCTATCGGCGTGGAGATAAGTGCGTACAAATTGCGTGAAGCTTGGAATAGGGACGAAGATCATGCCAAGCTGATGACGGCGTGGGACGCAGGTCAGTCGATTTGCTGCTATACGCCCATAGTTTCGCCTAGTGGTGTGGCGGCTGTGGTGACGCACGAGTGGCTCATCAATGACCAAGTGGTAGACCGTATTGCGTTATCAGCTATACGCAGCCCAGAGCCGAATGCACAGGGTGTGAGACAGCACAATGAACGCGGCTTTCGTACCTATTCATGTAAAAAACACATGCTCAATCCCATGGCTGTGCGCGCCCTCACCTGCCGTGTGTACCTCGACGCCGATCTTTTCGTGGGCGAGACGCACGTGAGATTTAAGGATCCAGGATGAGGGAACGATTGAGGTTGGTCGCGTTTTTATGGTCGTTATTTGTGAGTGCAGTGGTCGGTGGCAAAGTTTATGCGCTTCCAGATTTCCCACTTCAATCTGGCGACGTCATCTTGCTATCTCTAGATTGCTACGTCTGCAAGGCTATTAGCCGGACGACCGATAGCCCTTTCAATCACTCGGGTTTAGTCCTCGATGTCGTACGTTCTGCTGAGGGCGCTAACTATCGCGACGCTTATGTGATGGTTGCTCAGGCCCTTGGCACCACAGACACTCTGTCTCTCCAGGAATTCCTGGGACAGGGGAGGAGTGGGCAACGCTATGCCATACTGCGGCCTAGAGAATTGCATCTCCTGAGTGCTGCCGATCCGCTGCGCTATCAAGATTTGATGCAAAAGATGCAGAGCTACTTCGATAAAAAGATGCGTGGCCGTGCGTTTGATGACGCTTATCTGTGGGACAATGTAGCTACGGACGGACTTGAGCTACTGTATTGTTCGGAGATGATTCAGAAGACGCTGAATCATATTTTGCGCGAGCCTATACCACCAGTGAGCATGGACTACCGTAAGATGTGGGATTTTTGGTCCGACTATTTTGACGGGCATGTCCCACAGGGTGAGCCTGGTAACTCACCTGCGTCGCTAGCAGCGAGTCCAATGATGATGATCCTTCAAGAAGGCATTGTGCCCTAAACATAGGGTTTTTAGTCTGTGTTTGGGCAGCAAGCCTTGGCGTCTCATGCTATCATGTAGCGTAAAATCGGATTAAGGAGCCTCAGCTTGAACTCCAGCTCAACTCCAGTGCGGTGGTACGGTCTAGATCTGATTCGTCTTGTTTGCTTTCTCTGCATCATGTTGTTTCATTTCGGGCTTTTTTATTTTGGCGATCCTGAGCCCCCGCATTATGTTGATGAGAGCCGGATTATTTGGGTTGTGATTTGGTTACTGCGTGTTGGTGCTCAGAGCGGTTTCATCATCGCTTTCCTCTCCACATTGCTCCTGTCATTAAACAAAAAAGCGGGATCTGGGCGGTGGAAGCTTTTTGGCGTTTTGGCCCTGGGATGGTTAGTGCTGAGCCTGCAAATGCACAGTCCCTGGGGCATTTCCTGGGATGTTTTTGGACTTATTTTTGCGGGCATTAGTACGGTGATGGCTGCTGAAGCTGCTTTAGGTACTGGAGCGGTGCGCATCTTGGGCGTCCTGGGATATCTCATGCTGTGGTTGCCATTTTGGCAACTGGCTCCGTATCTGCATGCTGACTACGCAAGCCCCGTCCAGGAGGCTTTGAAAAACATCGTCGGTGTTGCTAGCTGCGACATGCGTGAGGTATCCGAATGGCCGCTCCTTCCGTGGACTGGTCTCGTCTGGTTTGGCTATTGGATGGGGGCTGAGATCCGGAGGCTTCGTGACGCTGGGCAAATGGCGTCGTTATGCGTAAACCGTCAGGAGGCTGTCGCCTGGACTGTGATCCTGGTAGCTACGGTGCCTCAATTAGGGGCCTATTTTCACATCAGAGGTGGCCCCTACTTCAGCTGCGACGCCTATCGGCAGGCACCGGTCATTTTTTGGAGCCATTTCGTTTGGCCCCTCTTCTTGATCCGCTGTTCTTTTGATCCACGCGTGCAGGCGCGGCTATCGCTTCAAGGTTGGGTGCGGCGTGTGAGTGACCTGGCAATCTCGCGCAAGTTTTGGCTGGCCTACCTACTCCAGTATGTCAGCGGTACAGCTATAGCTTATGCGCTAAACTATTGGGAAATGGTTGATCCAGGTAGTCTGGCCGTTTGGGAGTTGCCGCTACTCGAGTTTTTGTGCCTGACCATACTCTTTCAAACTGAACTGATGACGGCTAGGGCCGACAAGCTGATCCGCGCCGTTTCCAAGTGGCGTGTCCAGCGGCATCGAGGAGCTTCTGCGGTGCCCATCGTTCTCCCGGTTGAAGGTGGCACTCTATGAATAAACAGAATGTGCTGGTTGGCTTGATATTGTCGTTTGTTGTGAACTACGTCGGATGGACTTATGCCATCATGCCGGTGCGTCGCCTGAGGTTATCACGCCAGTTTCAAATCGCCTCAGAGATGGCTAGGCCCGCCCGCGACCGCGCCATTATCAGATATAAACTTAAGCACGGCATCTTCAAGCCACGGCCAAAAGTGTTGACGCTGAAGATCTGGGAATGGGTCTACAAGATCGTTGTTTACAGTGTTGCGCCGGGCCTGTTTATCGCGGTCTTGCTCAGGCGCAAGACTTTTTTGACCCTACCTCAAGGTAAGCCGGTACTGATCCTGACCAGTCTGGGGCTCACCAGCGACATCTGTAATTTGTGGTGGATCACACCTGCGACGTATTTTTATTTGGCGGCGATCGCTTTCGTCGTCAAATCAGATCCTGCTGCCTACCCGGATCCATCCAGCGCCACGCTTCTGGATAAAGCGCGCCACTGGATGGATCACCGGGTCGAGCAGGGCGTGAAGAAAAAACGGCGTAAACCCAAGAGCTAGCTTGAGCTCACTAACTCAGGCTCACTTTTCGAGCAAGGCCTTGAACTTCTGGGTAAACACTGGCACCGCTTGGAAGAGGTCGGCGACGATCCCGTAGTTGGCAACCTTAAAGATTGGCGCTTCAGGATCGGTATTGACTGCGACGATGACTTTAGAGGTGCGCATGCCAGCCATGTGCTGAATGGACCCGCTGATGCCGCACGCGATGTAAACATTCGGGTTAACCGTCTTACCGGTCTGACCGACCTGCATATCGTGGCTTGCATAACCAGAGTCCACTGCCGCTCGTGAAGCACCGACGGTTGCATGGATGACGTCAGCAAGTTCGTTCAAAATCTTGAAGTTGTCGGAGCTGCCCATAGCGCGACCACCCGATACGATCAGTGGTGCCTCGGTCAAGTCGGGTCGCTCGCTAGCACCCTTGCGGACTTCCAACGTTTTGATGCGGCTATCAGCGGGAGCTGCAACGTCGAGTTTGGATAGCGCCGCGTTACCGGTGCCTTTATTTTCGGCTTTGAAGGTGTTGGGACGTACCGATACGAATTGGACAGGCGCGTTTTGGGTCTCGACTTTAGCCAGCACTTTACCGGCGTACATCGGTTTGACACCCTGTAGATTGCTCCCAGCTAACTCAACTGCGGTGACATCCGTCAGAATGCCGCCGTCGAAGCGCGCTGCCAACCTTGGGAATAAATCCCGTGTCATTGGTGCAGCCAGTCCGACGACGACCTTGGCACCGTGAGCCTTGATGGCAGCCTCAACTGCTGCCGCGTAAGCGACAGGATTGTAGAGATCAAAAGCCGCCTGATCTACGACGTAGACCGTGTCTGCACCGTAGCCCTTGAGCGAACCGGCGATGCCTTCAACTCCCTTACCAACGACCACAGCGGCTAGATCTGCAGTGCTGCCAGCCAGACGGGCACCGACACTGAGAGCTTCCAACGCCGAAGATTTACTCTTACCGCCACGTTGTTCTACGAATACTAAAACTTTCATGTGTGTCCCCCTTAGATCACTTTGGCTTCTTCACGCAGCAGCTTCACAACCTTGTCCACCATGACGGCAACGTCTTCGCCTTTGAAGACCTTGCCCGCCGGCTTCTCGGGTGGCGGCGTGAAACCACGGACGACAGCTTTGGGAGCGGCCTTCAGCGCGGCAGCATCAACGCCGTAGTCGCTCGGTTTCTTAGTGTCGAGGGGCTTCTTTTTCGCTTTCATGATCCCTGGAAGAGAAGCGTAGCGAGGCGTATTGAGCGCTTTCTGCGCGCCGATCACTGCCGGTAACTCTAATTCGTATACCTCAACCTGACCGCCTTCCACCTCGCGTTCAGCCACCGCTGTCTTGCCGTTTAGTGTGAGTTTGGTCACCACATTGACATGAGGCCATTTAAGCAACTCTGCCAACATCACGCCGACATGCATGTTGTCGTCGTCGATAGCCTGTTTGCCGACCAGGACTAAATCTGGATTTTCCGCTTTGACAGCGGCCGCCAGGATCTTGGCCACGCTCAAGGAATCTAAGCCGTCTAGGCCGTCGGCGCTGACCAAAAGGCCGCGGTCACCACCCATGGCCAACCCCTTGACGATCAGCTCCTTAGCTGAATCACCGGCAAAGCTAGCGATCACGACTTCGCCGCTGCCCGCCTTCTCTTTAATTTTGAGCGCCTCTTCAATCGCAAACTCATCGTAAGGATTGATGATGTACTTGAGGGCAGCTGTCTCAATCTTGCTGCCATCGGCGCTGATCTGGATCTTGGACTCGGTGTCTGGAGTCTGCTTCAGTAATACGAGGATCTTCAAGAGCTCTACCTCCGTCTAATTGCGTCGGAAACCTTACCACCCGCGACGACTTTCGTCACGGCGGTATATCGTCAGAAATTGGTCGTTATGGTTTCAGTGGCTCGAGGCCAAAATCTGCATGGCAGCTTTAACCCCGTCGCCCAAATCGAGGTGGAAACCCTCCTCGCGCAGGGCAAATTCCAGAGCAGCGACGCCATCGATTAAATCGAAGCGACTGACAAAGCCTAAGTGCGAAAAGCGCACAATCTTACCCTTGAGTTCGTCCTGCCCCCCGGCGAAGAACATGCCAAAGCGCTGCCGAAGACGCTTGAGTAAGCGCTGGCCATCGACGCCGTCCGGCACCGTGATGGAGGTCAGAGTGTTGGACGGTGCGCTCACCGCAAACAACTCGAGTCCCATCGCCGTAGTGGCTGCGCGAGCTGCCCTAGCTAACGTGGCATGGTGAGCAAGGACGCGGTCTATCCCAACCTCGTGGATCTCTTGGAGGGCCGCGTCCAGAGCAAATACCAGACTTGCGGCCGGTGTCCAGGCTGAACGCCCCTCGGCCTGGCCCTTGCGCTCCTTCTCTAAGTCAAAATAAAAACGCGGACGCTGCGAAAGTTGACCCCAGGCGCGTTCGGATAGAGCGGCGAAGGCCAATCCAGGAGGGAGTCCAAAGCCTTTTTGGCTGCCCGACACAACAGCGTCGATAGCCCATTCGTCCATCTTCATCGGGTGCGCAATAAGCGATGAGATCGCATCGACGCAAATCAGACCCTTGAACGACTGACGTAGCTCCTTCACTAAAGAGTCAATTTTATAGTAAGCGCCTGTTGAGGTCTCATTAGCCTGCAGGAAGATAGCCTTGGTGTTGGTCTGCCGTGACACCGCCGCCAGTATAGCCTGCGCCGTTGGTGCCTGACCCCACGGTACTGCCACCACTTCGGTGGAACACTTAAAGGCCTTGGCCAATTTTTCCCACCGCTCGCCAAATTTACCGCCGTTAATGACGACCACCTCGTCACCAACATCGGTCAAACTGACGAGCACCGACTCCATGGCTCCTGAGCCAGACGCTGTGAGAATCAGCGGCAAGGTCGTCGTACCAAATATGGGCGCTAGCCTATCAGTGCACCGCCGGAACACCTTATAGAACTCATCGCTGCGATGGTAGATGGAGGTCTCAGACATTGCTTGCGCGACTGATTTTGGCACTGGCGTAGGACCAGGGCAAAAGAGCCGGTCAAGCGTGAATAAGTCGCGTTGGAACATAACGTGCACCCATCCTCAAGATCACCTCGACGATAGCATACGAGTCTCGCTGTGCCACTGGAATCTCACGCGACTCAAAGGACGCCACTTCGACTAGCACGGATTGAGGTCGAAGCTGTAGCGGCTGCAGGCACGACAATACTACTACCTGGCTTCAGTCTGTTGGCCGCGACCTCGGGGTTAAGTTCCATGAGTTGGCGGACTTCGATGCCGTACTTGTGAGCAATTTGACTGAATGTATCGCCGCTACGTACCGTGTGTACACCGAGTCCTTGGACGCTCGCCTCGGCCAGGCGGGGAGCGAGCTGCTGATAACGGTCCAGATAATTTGAGCTGAGCCGTAACACATAACCGCCGTGGGCGGGTGGAGTCATGTTGCGTAGGAGCTCGGGGTTCCAGCTGCGTAACGTTTTGAGCGACACTCCGAGTCGCCCTGCGAGCTCGTCTAGCCGTACCGGTTTCTTGATGATTACGGTAGCGTCTGCGACTTCGGGAGCTTCGGTCGCCTGCACATTAAACCCGTGCGCTTCCGGATCAGCTGCGAGGAGCACCGCGGCCAATACCTTGGGGACATACTCTTTAGTTTCCTTGGCGAGGTCTCTTGTTTCACACAGTTTCCAGAAGTCGCTGCTACCACTCAGCCGCATGGCCCGCCGGACACGTCCAGGGCCGGCGTTATAAGCGGCCATAGCCAAATACCAGTCACCAAGGTCGCTATAGAGCTCTTTGAGGTAGCGAGCTGCAGCGACAGTGGATTTCAACGGGTCACGGCGCTCGTCCACCCAGTGGTTGATCTTGAGACCGTAGAGCTTGGCCGTCCCACGCATGAATTGCCAAGTGCCCATAGCGCGCGCCCTACTGTTGGCGCTATTGCTAAGTCCAGACTCGATCATAGCCAGGTAAAAGAATTCCATCGGTACGCCGCTATCTTGCAGAATCGGCTGCACAAGTGGCTTTATGGATTCCCCACGGACCAGCCAGCGCATAAACATACCGCGGCCAGAGGTCTTGAAGTAGTGGATCCAAAAATCTACCTTGTCGTTCACGACTATGGGTATGGCACCCATATACGGTGAGGTAGGACCCACCATGACCGAATGAGCATAGGCAAGTGCCGCAAAGCGAGAGTGGTTGCGGTAGTAGCGCAGATCATCGTGCCGTCTGCGACGACTGCGCGCTGATCGGCGCGGCGACGAACTTTTAGGGGCGGCCGTAAGTGTGGGCTTGCCGTCGTTATCTGAGCGGTAGCGATCCATGAGGTACTGGGCATAGATATCATCCGAGCAGAAGCCGTCCTCAAGTTCATCGACCTCAGCCACTTCCTCAGCCACTTCGAGGTCGGCGTCTGCCGGTTCGGCCGCGCCCATGGACTCTTCTTCAGCCTCCTCGTCATCCGGGGCTTCTAGGTCGGCAAAGTCTTCGTGATCTTGGTCATCCGTGGGTGTCGCCAATGACTGCGCGAACGTGTCCACGGCAGACTCCGTCGCACTACCCGCGGCGGCTTCGTCACTGGCATCGTCGCTCTCTGCAGCAAAAGCGGCGTGCTCAATGAGAGCATAAGATGCTGGCGGACCGACAAAGTCGGGATCGGTCGCAAGGGAGGCACATCCACTCAACTCCATCAGAGCAAATAGGCCGTAGGGATAAACGATGTTGCGCCAAGCCATCAAGCTTTGGTGATCCTTCATCGGATGGAGGGTAAAAGGGGAAGAATTGCGGTGCTTAGAATCTAAGCGTACCGTGTCTTTGACCCTCGCGACAAGGCCCCGAGTATAGCCAGGGGTGGCAAAAAGTACAGGTTTTTCCCCCCAATTTAATACTTATAACTGTAATATCAATATATTGGAGGTTGTTTTTTAAAGTCCGTTCAAGACGTAGCGGAACGACCCTGTGACCACGAGTCGGTTCTTACCTATACCGTTTGGCAGAGGGGAAAAGGGGGAGGCTAGCTTGATGGCCTGGATGATGGCTTGGTCCAGAAGAGCGAACCCGGAAGATCGGAGCAACTTCACGTGGCTCACGTGACCGTCTTTGGCGATGACGAACTCTAGACCGACTTCCCCCTGTTCGCCCTTACGGGCGGCATCCATGGGGTAGTTCCAGACCAGCTCAATCGCTTTGCGCATACTCGTAAAATAGCCAATGTAACGATATTCAGAGGTGTTGATATCGATACGCTCACCCTCAGCAATGCGCTCATCGACATAGTCTTGAAAGCCGGCATTCATCTGGCCGGCAAGATCGGCTGGTCCGCTGGGTAGTAAGGCCTCATAGGCGTTACGAGGCTTGCGACGATAGCTCCCCACTGCCAGTGAGCCGAGTTGAGGTTGGATCTGACTCGTACTTGGGTCTTGGGCTGTCTGCGGTTTCTCGTTCGGCGTGGGCTCGTGCGGTGTCTCTTTGGATTTAGGGGAGCCCGCATCGGGCCTGCCTTTATTGCCGGCATCGGCCGCTCGCTCACGCTTGAGCTTCGTGTTGACGCGGGTCTCCTTTAGCGTCTGATGATTCGTCGACCCTAGGTAGGAGGACTGTGTGGGGGGCGCCGTTGGGGTTTGCGGTGTCTCCAAAATCGGCTTCGTCGGCTCGGTGTCAGGTGCCGTTTTGGTGCGGCGCCGCGGTTTCTCAACCACCCGGATCTTGACGGAGCTGGACGGGGCGGATGCCACGCGTGGGCGCGAACGACCATGTCCTCCAAGCTTGATGACGGACAGCAGGTGGATCAGCAGCGAGATCAGCAGGATCGCAAGTAGCACCAGCCAATAGTTACGGCGGCCGTGGCCGGCGGCTAGGCCCTTACCGTTTTCTCGTTGCAATGTCAGGGGACTCTTCATGTACCGATCTGGTTATTGAGTGGATCAGATCCTGATTACCTGTTACGCCTTTACGTAGGTTACCGTCAGGTGTCCCCGAGTGCTAGGATCAGTGAGCACTATTCAGTCGATGTTATCGGAAGGCAGTTGGCCTTTTGAAGTCCAGTCGTCTCATAGGAGTCGTGGTCATGCCGCGCAGAACCCAGCTGCTAACCATGTTAATGTGTATTTTAGCAGTAATCACGAGTGCTTGCTCCGAAAAGGAATTCGATCCTAACGATCCGCAAAAATCGTTCGGCATTGCCAAGGAGCCTTACGATGACGAGAACTTCGAGATAGCGGTCCAGCGCCTCGGAGAATTCAAGGCGCGATTTCCCTACAGTAAATTTGCCACTGAGGCGGAGCTCCTGATCGCTAACGCTCAATTTGAACTCGGTCACTACACCGAGGCGGCTCTCGATTATGAGCAGTTCGTTAAGTTGCACCCTCATCATCCGCAGGTAGATTTTGCCTACTTCCGGATCGGCGAGAGTTACTGGGAAGACGCGCCTAGTGAGATCGACCGTGAACAGGAGTTTACGCAAAAGGCGATCTCCGAGTGGGAAGAGCTGATCGCACGGATGCCCGACAGCAATTACGCCAAGAAGGCACGTGACCTTGTGGCTAAAGGTAAAAGGCGTATCGCTGAGAGTATTCTGTTTGTCGCGCGATTTTACTGCAAACAGGAGATTTATCACGCCTGCGCCTTTGTCAGTGTGCAGCTGGCAGATGAATTCGGCGAATACGGGGACTTGCGGGTTGAGGCTCTGACCCTGGCGATCAAGGCCCTTGATCAAGTGGCTCTGGCCAAGACTAAGGCGCCCGATAGCGACAAAAATCTTTATTTCAAATCGATGACAGCTGCCGAAATCAGGGCGCGGTCTGATAACTTTAAGCGCCTACTCGCCGACTATAAGACGAGCCTAGGTAAAAGTAAGTAAACTCCTAATCACCGTGACTCTGGACGAGCCTCACACCGATTTGGCCAAAGACGAGTTCGATCTGCTGCTCTTCGGCTAGTAACCGCGACTCAATGGTGATGGTATCGCGGATGCCAGATGACTTGGCCCCTGGCACTTGTGTAGTCATCGTTGCCGTGTTGCGTTTCGGCGAAAAGGTGAACGTGCAAAATGCATTGCGCTGGCCGCCTAGAGGGATGGCAAAGCCATCAGTGCCAGTGAGGTTACCGTTCAGGTCGTCCATGTCGTAGGCGGTGGTCCCTGCGGGTAACTTAATCTTGGTGTAAATCACATATTCCTGACGCGGCTCTGGGTTTTCGGGTTCGGCCCAGACCGTAAAGCTGCCTTTAGATACTGCAGATTTCGGTACCTGTACGTCGCCCGCAAATGTCGTCGCCTTGCCCGTGAGGCCGCTGCCGCCAGAGCTACCGCCGGAGCAGGAGACACTCAAAACTGCAATCCCGATGGGGACTACCCAATTGGCAATCGATCGCCATAAAGTCATTGTGATTCCTCTAGTCCAGCTCTGAAGCATTTGCATGGTTATCGGTAAAATCGCCCGTTTACTTGAGCACTTTTCGTTAAATCCCCAGAAAGCCACCAAATTTAAGGTCTTGTATGCGACCTCCGACTCGTTTAGAACCTCGGCAGCTCAACTGTTACGTGGTTTATGTGGCCACTGGTGTCGTTCGGAGTGAAGTATGTTTAAGCTCTCGTTTTCATTTGTTTTGTTCTTCTTGGCGGCGGCATTCTTTTTCGGTGTCGATCAGACGGCCGAGGCGGCAACCTTGCGCAATACCGGCGTACTGGTCTGCAGCCTTGCTCTATTCATTGCAAACCTGCGCACCAAGGTCGAAGGAGCAATCCCCGACTCCGCACCTGCGAAACCTGACATTCAGTCGACGCCCCGCGGCGCTGCAGAGGCCACTCCGAAGGATGGCAGCGAGAAGCAGGCTGTCATTAATTTCATGAGTATGCTGCAGCAAAAGGGCCGGTTACTTGATTTCCTCATGGATGACGTCAGTAAGTACAGCGACACGCAGGTCGCTGCGGCGGCGCGTGTAGTCCACCAGGGGTGTAGCGGCGTGTTGCGCGATTATTTTGACATAAAGCCCGTCACTTCTAGCCGCGAGGGCAGCGCCCTAACGTTAGACAGAGACTTCGATGCTCACAGCTACCGCTTGCTGGGACGCGTAGTCGGCGAGCCGCCATTTAGTGGCAAATTGTTGCACAAAGGCTGGCTAACGACTGACGTCAAGTTGCCGGAGCAAGTCAGTACGGTTGCCAGCTCGCAAGCGCTGCATGGTGGTCACATCATTGCACCGGCCGAGGTCGAACTCAATTAGTCGTGGAGAACTTGAGCGTGTCTGAGCAGACAACCCCCTACGTTATTGGTATCGATCTAGGTACGACAAATTCCGCGCTCAGTTTTATGCGTGTCGCGGGCGTCGATGGTCAATCGGCTCAGTCAACCGATTTGACGCAGTTGATGGCCTTGCATGTTCTGCAAGTGGCCCAGCAGACGGCGCCCGATCAAGTATCGAAGCGTCAGACTCTCCCCTCGTTCTATTATATTCCCCACAGCGCTGAAGCGCGGCCACCGTTGCCTTGGGACATCGGAGCCAGTGGGGCCAGTGATAAGTCGGCGATTGTCGGTGACTATGCGCGCCATCGTGCCGCTGAAGCACCCGACCGCGTTGTCGTCTCGGCTAAATCATGGCTTTGTGCGAGTCACGTAGGCCGGCAGGATGCGATCCTACCGTGGCGATCAGAAATTACTGCGGGCAAGGTCTCGCCTCTAGATGCATCGGTAGCTTATCTCAAGCATCTCGGCGCCGCCTTCACTCATGATCGTCGTATGGTCGGCGAATCAGTTGACTTAGCAAGCGGCACGGTGGTGCTCACGGTGCCAGCTTCGTTTGATGATACGGCTCGTGCGCTCACTCACAAAGCGGCCGCTCAGGCGGGATTTGGTGAACCCATTCTGCTGGAAGAACCTCTGGCAGCACTTTATGCCTGGCTTGGTGCGCACGAAAAAACTTGGCGCGAGTATATCGCGCCAGGAGACATGATCCTCGTTTGTGATGTCGGTGGTGGCACTTGTGACTTCAGCTTAATAGCTGTTGACGAGAGTGGTGGTGATCTAGAGTTAAGCCGCATCAGCGTTGGTGACCACCTGTTACTCGGTGGTGACAACATGGATTTGGCTCTGGCGCATCTCGTGAAGACTAAATTCAAAAATGACGGTCACGAGCTCGATCATTGGCAGTTTCTGTCATTAGTAGCAGCAGCGCGGACTGCTAAAGAGCGCCTCTTGGCGGACGAGCTCTTGGCGGTAGTGCCTATAGCGGTTGCAGGGCGTGGATCGAGTTTGTTTGCGACGAGTTTGACGACGGAGCTCAGTCGCTCTGAGGTGGAGTCGCTGATCGTCGAGGGTTTCTTACCGCAAGTTGATCTGGCGAGCATGCCGCCGAAACGGCGGGGGAGCGGTATTCAGACGGCCGGTTTGCCGTACGAGTCTGACCCAGCGATTACCCGGCATATGGCGAGATTTTTGCAGAAAGCAGCGCAGAACGTCGCGGCTAATCCGCAGCTTACCAAATTTGCTGACAAGATCCGCGGTGATTTCCTAGCGCCGCGACTGGTGCTTTTTAACGGCGGTGTCTTTAAATCACAAGCCTTGCGTCAGCGGCTAGTGGATGTGTTGCAGAGTTGGTGCGACCTGACTGTGCGTGAGCTTGACGCCAGCGACCTTGAGTTGGCCGTTGCGCTCGGTGCAACTTACTATGGGCGACTACGGGCCACTGGCAAGGGGATACGCGTTCAAAGTGGGACGGCTAGGTCCTATTATCTAGGGCTCGAGGATGCCGCACCTGCAGTCCCCGGACTTGCACCGGAGATTAGAGGACTCTGCATCGTCGCCCAAGGCACCGACGAAGGTAGCCAAGTGGCTATCGGCGATCAGCAGTTTGGCCTTGTGGTTGGGGAGCCTGTGGATTTTAGGCTGTATTCATCGACGGTACGGTCTGGAGACCGGCCTGGTGGTATCATTGCGGACGCCGCGCGTCAGCTTGACGAGGGAGGGCTCCTCAGTCTGGAGTTGCCCGCTAGCGCAGGCGAAGCCGGTAAGATCGTACCGGTAAACGTCGACTCACATATCACCGAGACCGGACTATTGCAGATTTACATGAAGGATGTCGCTAGCGACCGGAAGTGGCATCTGGAATTTAATCTGCGAGCGCATGAGTATTGAGCCTAAAATGTCTAGTTGCCGCTACGCTATCGGTATTGACCTAGGGACCACCAATTGCTCCTTGGCTTATGTTGATCTCGACGACGCAAGTGCCCAACCGCGGGTATTTGCCATCCCGCAGTGGGAGCAGGTGGGCACGTCCGTCGCTGATGCGAGTCTGCCGTCGTTTTACTATGTGCCGCTCAAAAGCGAATGGAAGCGCGGGCAATTAAACCTGCCGCACCATCCTGAAGAAAAAGTTACCGAGTTTGCCATCGGTAGGCTGGCACGTTGGCAAAGCAGTCGCACGCCAGGTCGCGTGATTCACCAAGCTAAATCCTGGCTCTGCCACGACGGGGTGGACCGGGAGGAGCGCATCCTGCCGTGGCAGGTGGGAGAGCTTATCGGTGACGAAAGACGATCGCCGGTGGAAGTTGCGGCGGCTTTTCTGACACATCTTCGGGAAGCCTGGGATTACACCTTGGCTGCAGCTGACGCACGTCAGGCCTTTTGTAAACAAAATATTGTAATCACTGTGCCTGCATCGTTCGATGAAGTGGCGCAGCGATTAACGCTCCGGGCTGCAGATTTAGCCGGTTATCCGATGGACCGCGTGAGACTTCTAGAAGAGCCTCAAGCGGCCTTTTATGATTGGCTAGCTACCGACGAGGGCACTGCTCTTGAGGGACAGGTCCTGATCTGCGACGTCGGCGGGGGCACGACTGATTTTAGTCTTTTTACGGTCGATAGAGATCGGCAAATCACCCGCGTTGCTGTCGGCGACCATCTCCTTTTAGGTGGTGATAATATCGACCTTGCCATCGCTCGGAGTCTTGAGCAAAAAATTGTGCCTGATGGGGACAGGTTATCCTCGCGTGCTTGGACTGAGCTTGTTTTTGCCGCCCGCCTTTTGAAAGAAGAGGCTCTAAAAGAAGATATAGCGCACGTCACCGACGGAGCTGACGGCGATGCACCATCGCGTAGCGACCTACTGTCCGTCTCCATCGCTGGTGATGGCGCCAGCCTCATGGCTAGTGCTAGGACCGCCACGATAAGTCGGGACGAAGTACTGGCGATTGTGCGCAGCGGATTTTTTCCTCGGGTAGCTGCTACAGCAAAGCCGCAAACCCAGCGTCTCGGATTTACCTCTCTTGGTTTGCGTTACGCTGTAGATACCGCTGTCACGAAGCACCTTGCAGCTTTTCTTGAGGGGCGCCGTGTCGATGCCGTGCTTTTCAATGGCGGCACGTTGGCGCCGTTAGCATTGCAGCGAGAGATCATAACGCAAATTGCCGCGTGGCAGGGCGGGGTCCCACCGCGCCAACTAAATAACAAAGAGATGCATCTATCCGTAGCTTTAGGAGCTGCGCGTTACAGCGTCATGCAAGTGCAGCGCAGCGCCTTGATCAAGGGGGGGTATGCGCGGTCAGTTTATGTTGAAGTAGATACTGGGACGCAGGGAACGCATGGCCCAGAGCCACGAATGAGCGCGCGTCGAGTCATGTGTATCGTGCCTCAGGGCTATGACGGTACACATGATCTAACGTTGACGGCGATGGGACTCAAGGTAAGAGCCGATCAGCCCGTGCGGTTTCAGCTTTATACATCGACGCGTACGCGTCGTGCGGAGGACCGTGTAGGCGAGGTGCTGACGCTTGACCATGAGGAATTTAGACCTCTGCCGCCACTGACCACCAAGATAAATATCTCAGCGCAGCGCCACGATCTTCTGATCGATGTTTCGCTCGACGTCCGTGTGGCTGAAACGGGACTTTTGGCCCTCAAACTCGTAAGCTCTGATCCAATGCGCCCCGGATCTTGGCAACTCGACTTTAACCTGCGTGCACCCATGGTAGCGATCGACGATCCCGTTGACCTTGCAGAGGACACGACTGCCGTTGGTCTAGACGAAACTAAACTGAAACATGCGAACCAACTCATAGACGTTCTATTCGGTAAGAAAAAAATATTAGACCGATCCAGCACCCCAAGAACTTTAATTCGTGACCTCGAGTCCACCTTAGATTTGCCGCGTGAGCAGTGGTCGACCGAGCAATTGCGTGCCCTCTGGCCGCAACTCGCCGACGGGATGACAAGACGGAGTCGTTCGCCGGAGCATGAATCTCAGTGGCTAAGCTTGGCTGGTTATGCCTTACGACCTGGTTTTGGTCATGTGCATGATGAATGGCGTATGCAGGATTTGTGGCGGTCCTATGAGCAAGGACTTTTCTTTCCGAAGGATAAGCAGGTCGAAGATCAGTGGTGGATTATGTGGCGCCGCGTTGCTGGTGGGCTCAATAAGGTACAGCAATCGAAGCTCTGGGATCGCATCTATCCTGCGGTGCGTCGCGGTGATGCGGCACCTGAACTTTATCTTCTCGCCGGTTCTCTAGAGCGCATCGACATGCAGGAGAAGATCCGTCTCGGTAGTCAGTTGGTGCAGCAGCTTGCAGCTGGGCGCCGACAGCATGTGAATCAAAAGATGTGGGCGCTAGCCAGGCTTGCCAGTCGGGTGCCTCTTTATGGTGGGTCCCACCAAATTGTACGCCCAGAGCCGGTCGTTGCCTGGTTTGAAGAGCTGCAGGCACTGCGGTCTCATGACCCCGCCTATGCAAAACTGCCGCTTTTTTTGAGTCAGGCTGGGCGTATGATCGGTGATCGTGAGTACGATTTACCAGCCATTGTGCGACAGGCCTTCCTAAGCAAACTGAAAGAATGTAGGGCTGCGCCAGAGCAGGTGGCTGTAGTCGCGGCATTTGTCCCTGTCGACCATGGGGCACGCAGTCAGCTTTTTGGCGAGGCGCTACCTGTAGGCTTGGTGCTCAGCTGAGTGTCAAAAATCTTGACGGTGTGTGTAAGAGTCGGGCGATCCGATCTTCAGCCCTGCGTTCAATAGTCCTTGACGATTCGCGTACTTTCGTCCAAGGCTTCTGGTGCCACCGTGGTGCGGTTGGTGCTTGTGCACGTGTGGCCGAGAAATTGCATGGTTAAATCCATTGAGTGGGATTGATGTGGTCCATTGGGGAGACACTGTGATGAAAACGGGACTATTAGTTACGGTAGCTGTGTTAGCGTTGGTAAGCTGTGGTCGAGCGCCTCAGGGCGCGACAGTGAAAGCGGTCGCAGGTGCTGAGGCTTCTTTGCACGTCGAAAAATTCTCAGGCACCAACGAGCAAGGTGGTGGCTGCAGCGTAGCGATCAGCTACGACACTCAGGGTGAAGTCAAGGGTATAGTCCTGAACGGGACCTATACCGTTGATTATAAGATTCCAGCACCGCTATCGGGACTGTACGGCAAGTATTTTTATCCGGGCGCTTTTGATGCGGCTACATCCATTAAGTCCGGTGATTTAAAAATCAGTCATGCTTGGTTTGGCAGCGATGTGGTGCTAGAGGGCCATGGCAAACCGCTATTTTGGGACACCCCGGATACTCATCATAAGGTCACCATCAAGGGTGACAGTCTGACACCCGAAGCCGTGAGCTACTATACAATCCAACGCATCGCTGGCGTGGTGCCCTTTGTCGAGACCAGTTTAGAGTGCGCTAATCTCAGCAAGTAACTTGATGGCGCAGTTGTCCGTCTTACGGCCCGACCTGCTGACGTAGGCGATCTTCAAAAGCTGCGAGCGCTACCTTGGCACCATCGCCCATGGCGATGACGATTTGTTTGAACGGGATGGTCGTCACATCACCGGCAGCATAGACACCCCTGGCCGATGTACGTCCCTTCTCGTCGACAATGATTTCGCCGTACTTGTTGGTAGCGACCACGTCCTTAACGGGAGCGCTGTTAGGTAGCAGGCCGATTTGCACAAAGACGCCGTCCAGTCTCAGGTCGTGATGTTGTTGCGTCCTGAGGTCCGTGTAAGCCAGTTCCGTCACTCTCTGTCCGTCACCGATGATGCCAGTGGTTTTTGCGCTCGTAATTACCTGGGCATTAGGAAGGGACTTAAGTTTATCGATTAGGATCTGGTCGGCTTTGAGCGAGGCAGCATACTCGAGTAGCACTACTTCGTTGGCAATGCCAGCCAGGTCTATGGCGGCCTCAACCCCTGAGTTACCGCCACCGATGACGGCGACTTTTTTACCTCTGTAAAACGGGCCATCGCAGTGCGGGCAGAAGGCGACGCCTCGTCCCAGATACTCTTTTTCGCCCGGGACATTAAGCTCGCGCCATTTGGCCCCCGTAGCAACAATCAGCGCGTCGCATGTGAGTGATTCACCGCTGTCGAGTGTAAGCTCTCGCGTGGTAGCGGCCGTGATGCGACTGACGCGCCGATGTTCCAGGATCTGCACAGGATAGGAACGGAGATGCTGTTCAACCTGGGCAGAGAGTTGGGGGCCCTCGGTGTACAGGACCGAGATCATGTTCTCGATACCTTTGGTATCTTGCACCTGTCCACCCAGTCGTTCGGCTACCAAGATGGTTTTCAGCCCTTTGCGGGCGCTATAGATGGCAGCCGATGCCCCAGCGGGGCCGCCCCCAATGACGGCAACGTCATAGTGCCCCAGCGACTGGGCAGTGATGGGCATAGCGCTCGGAAACTGCGCTTCGAGTTTACTAAGGAGCTCGGCCAGGGAGGCCCGTCCGGAGTGTAGCAGCTCGTCACCAACATAGACCGCTGGGACACCTTGTATCCCACGGGCGCTAATCTCCTCCGGTACGACTCCCCCGTCAATCATCGTGTGGCTCAGTGCACCGTGTACCAAAGCGATACGATTTAGTGCCTGCACCACTTCGGGGCAGTTTTCGCAACTGAGAGAGACGTATGTCTTGATGGCAAGATCAGACCTAAGCCTCCTTATTCTCGCAGCGAGTCCGTCGTCGGGCATTTTGCCAACTCCTCCGGCGTTCAATACGGCTAAAACGAGCGAGGTGAATTCATGGCCGTTCGGAATGCCGCGGAAAGCGAGACGCGCCGCTTGGTCTTGGCGCCTTACGGTAAAGGTTGGGACGGCGGCGGTCTCTGATAACACTGTGACCTGTATCTGGCCCGACAGCGAAGCGATTTCGCCCAGTAGAGCGCGCAGCTCCCCTTGCTGCTCGTGGTCACTCGTCATCACGTCGATGATTACGGGAACCTGCAGTTGAGCCATGAGGGGTGTAAGCTGATCACGGATGGCGCTATCCAACATAAATCCTCCGGTCGGTCGTGTTTTAGGCGGACGTAGTGGGGGCTGTGGCTTTAGATTTTGCCTACTAAATCCAAACCCGGTTTCAAGGTCTCTTTGCCAGGTCGCCACTTGGCTGGGCATACTTCGCCTTTGTGTGTAGCAACAAACTGAGCAGCCTGAATCTTACGGACTAATTCGTCCGCATTGCGGCCGATACCGTTGTCATGAAGCTCGGCAATCTTGATGCGCCCTTCTGGGTCGACCAAAAAGGTCCCGCGGTAGGCAAGGCCCTCTTCATCAATGTAGACGCCAAAGGAGCGGGCTAGGTGGCCAGTAGGATCAGCGAGCATCGGGAACTTGATTTTCTTGATTGTATCGGATGCATCATGCCAAGCCTTATGAGTGAAGTGCGTGTCTGTGCTGACAGAGTAGACTTCGACGCCGAGTTTCTGAAGCTCGTCGTACTTGTCGGCCATATCGCCTAACTCTGTGGGGCAAACAAAAGTGAAGTCCGCGGGGTAGAAGAAAAATACTGACCACTTACCGCTTAGATCAGCATGCGTGACGCTTTTAAAGCTGTTGTTGTGATAGGCCTGGACTTTGAACTCTGGAATCTTGGAATTGATGATACTGGACATGGAAGCCTCCTTGGTGAAACCGTCACCGTGATTAGCGCCCAGGTTAAACGCCCCGGGCTTGTTACAATCCAGTTATCGGACGGATCCGTTAATCAATAAAATCTATAATTTCTATCTTTCAATAGATATTATTGATCAATTGCGTAAAGATCGGTATTATTTGAAGAAACAAAAGGTGCGGGAAGCAATAGAGGAGCCTCTGAGCTATGATCACCCTCACGCAGCTCGGTTATTTGACTGCCGTTGAGCGCTTTGGCAACTTTCACCAAGCGGCCAAATCCTGCTTCGTGACCCAGCCGACTTTGTCCATGCAAATCAAAAAATTAGAGGATGATCTCGGCATTGTAATCTTTGACCGTAGCACGCAGCCTGTTAGTCCGACGCCCATTGGACGCTTAATTCTCGATCAAAGTCGGCTCGTCCTCAGTCAGGCGGCTAAGATCGAAGAAATCGTCAACCTCACTAAAGACGAGCTCAGTGGTGAGCTGCGCCTTGCCGTTATACCGACGATGTCGCCCTATTTAGTCCCCTTATTCCTTAATGAACTGCAAAATCAATGTCCGCAGCTTCAGCTATCAGTCGAGGAGGCTCGTACGACCGAGATCATCGAGGGACTCAATCGCAATAAATATGACGTCGGACTGCTCGCGACACCGCTTGGTGAGTCGTCATTGGTGGAACACTTTATCTTTAACGAGGCATTTTATGTCTATGCAGCCAAAGGCAGCGATATAGCGGTAAGCGCCGAGGTGGATGACACGTCTCTCAAGGATGAGCATTTACTCCTACTAACCGAGGGACATTGCCTGCGCGAACAAACCTTGCGGGTCTGTCGCGGGAGGCGCAGTCGCGCCACCAACACAGGTGGACTGAGCTTTAGCAGTGGTAGTCTAGAGACGCTCTGCCGACTTGTCGAGCGGGGGCAAGGATACACAGTGATTCCCGAGCTTGCAGTGAGCGGTCAGGCGCGGCGCCAGGGTGTTGTGGTCCCGTTTAAAGAGCCTGTCCCTACGCGCGAGGTGAGCCTGGTGGTTCACCGGTCTTTTGCGCGTCAAAAGCTGCTGACTAAATTGTTGGCGGTCATCAGCAGCTCGCTGCCGTCATCGGTTACCAAGGATCCGCGCCGGCAGCGCACTGTGCCGCTGGCGTGAGTCAGTCTCCGAAAGATTTATAGGGAGCGCAGGAAGGCGCTGAGATCAGTCCGCTCCTGCGGGGTCATGGTGATGCTGAATCTATTGACATAAAAGGTGATGACATCTTCGATAGTAGCAGCAGAACCATCATGGAAGTAGGGAGCTCTAGTCGCTAGGGCGCGTAGGCTAGGAGTTTTGAACTTGCCGATATCATCCCATTTACCCGTAATCAGTGCTCGTCCAGGGTCACTGACGGCGACGGTAGTTCCGGTCGTTTTGTTACGGAATGTGAATAACGGCATATCGGGGCTGCGGCGATTGGCAGCACCGACCCCTATGTTCACGAATCCTGGCGACGAGAAACCACCGACATTTGGCGTGTTGTGGCAGGTGCCACAAGATCCCTCGAAATCAGCAGACGGTAGTCCGGCAACATTGCGGATCCGAAACTTTTTCGTATTAAAAATCTGCTCGCCACGAGCAATAGCAGCATGGCCGGCGGAGGCTGGGCGTGCGCGCCATGATGTGAACAGGTTGAAAATAGCCGGGTTAAAGTTTGGTGGAAAGTTGCTACCAATGGTGAAAGGGACGTCCGCCAAAAACCTAGGACCACCGTTAGCGCCATTTGTCGTTAGCGGCGCTAAACTAGAAATCTGAGCGGTAAAAAGTCCAAGTTCAAAGTCGACAATTTTTTCGCGATCGGCCGGAGAGACTTGTGCGGTGGCCTGAGCGTGGCCTACGGACGCATTATTGGTTTGGTTCAACAATGCCTCTCTCACGGAGAGACCGGTCTTGCTTTCACGACCATCCCACATCACGGCAGCTAAAAATTTGAGGTTCGTCGATGGTAGGGGACGGCGAAATAGCGGCAGAAACTGCGACTGCATGGGTGTATTGCAGTAAACGCCAATCGCGTTGACTAAATCAAAGTCGCGGTCCGTAGGCATCGGCAGATCGATGCGGAATAAACCTTTTCTTAGGAGTAGGCCGTAAGCCACACTTCGTGACTGGACGGTCGAAACATTAGCATTGGCGCAAACTGCGCCATCAATCGGGCGGAAAATGGGATCCAGGCCATTAGTTGCATTAAATCTTGAGCGAATATCAGTCGGGTTTACGGTCCATCCTGTCGACGGACTGTGACAGGAAGCACAGGTACGACCATTAGAGCCCAAGCTTTTGAAGAAAAGATTGTCTAAGTCAACGCCACCGGCTGTGCTATAGGTGGCTGCGTAGCCACGCGCGTTAGGAAATGGCTGCAGGTTTGGAATCATCCGTTTCGGCGTGGCCATGCGTCCTATGGCAGTGTTCAAGGACGAGTTGCCTACGGCACCAGAGGTAGCGGCCAGTTCTTGAGTTTCGCCAGAGGCAATTGTGGTTGGAAGATTTGCTGCGCTAGGTTGCTGCTGGTTGTCGGCGACTTGGGCTCCTCTGCCGCAGCCGGAAAGTATGGTACTTGCGATTAATAAGTTCCGAAACATCGTCAACCTCATCTCAACACAACTCTATGCAACGTGGGTCAGCTCTAGGGCTACTCGCGGATGGTGTTGCACAATGTTTGCCAATGCTGAGAGTCTCAAGGTATAAAAGTAACCACATGTAAACATTAATGTATTTATTTATGCTTAAGTTTTCCCTGAATCTTCCGAAGACAAAGTATGAGCAGAGAGTGTTTAGGAGGTGTACAAGTCCATGTGGTCGTTGGCGCATCATGCGATTCGTGATCTTGTCGTTGGGATACTGGTGACCGCCACCGCAGTCGGCTGTGGGAATTTGGAGCCTACGGCTAAAAAAGTGGGAGTAAGGTCGGGTGGAAAAACGAGTCAGCCGCCCTCAACATCAGCCCAACCGAAGGCAGGTAAAGACCTTTACTTCCTGCTCGATGGTTACGGCACCTGTCCAAACTTTTCGGACACCGAGGGGGCCATCGCGGGCACCAACATGACACGCATCCTTGACGACCTCGTGGCCGCCTTGAAAGCAAAAGCTAAACCTGAGCCGACCTACTTACTGGCTTGCTTCACCCCAGCCGCCGGGTCGATTTACTTCACAACTAACGAGTTCCCAAAATTCACCCAGTACGTTGCGATTAACGACTTCACAGCTAAAGTTGGGCAGATGGTCGGAAAGGAGGCAAATGCCTCGGTTCACATCGTCGGCTACTCCTACGGTGGCTGGACAGCGATGAAAGTTGCCAAAGAAATCGAGCTAGCCGCTGGCACCAGTCTCAAAACACTCGTCACAATTGACCCGATCAGTGTGACGAAATGTACTCCGAACGACCTACTTGGCTCCGCTGGCGGGCAGCCAGCACCTGGATGCAGCGAGGCGCCGGCGGATTTTGGTGCCGATGGTTTAGGGGCGATAAAAGCCAAAGCCACTCTTTGGAGTAATTACTACCAAGACGAACCATCACCGCTGCATTCCGGATCCATTGTGGGGGCTGAGAATGCCGACATCAGTCTCACGGCAGCGGCCTTCACTGCTCACATGGCGATTGCCACCGATGCTGGCGTGCGCCAAAAGGTAGTAGACTCTCTGACACGTTGATAATTCTGGGGAATTTGGTCACCCACTAAGGATAGGTTGCAACGCGCCGATAACTATAGGGGATAACCTACTTTGGTAAGGCACCTATGGGGCAGTTACGCAACCAGACTAACGGCGGCAGATGGCATGCAATCTTTGCGGCAATCTTCAGTACTTTTGTTATCTCAATCTCAGTGATCTCGACTGCGGCCAACCATCCCTTTGTCGCACGGGGCGTGGTGGATCTTAGCACCATGGATTTTGTACGCGGCGGTGCTATACCGTTGCGCGGTGATTGGGAGTTTTACTGGCAGGAGCTCTTAACACCAGCCGTACTGAGAGAAGTTACCGATCAGCCAACCTACTATCAGGTTCCTCAAGTTTGGCGCGGCGGTAAAGTCGGCGATGAGTCACTGAGTGACCTCGGGGTTGCTACCTATAGGGCGCGCGTCACGTTACCTCCTACCGTCAAACAGGTCGGACTGCAGATGCCATATTTCTACGGCTGGGCACAGATCTACCTGAATGGCGAAAAAGTGAAGGAACTGGGTCACTACACGCCCGAAATTCCCGCCACGAACAGCAGTGGAAACAAATTAATTCTGACGCATCAGGTATCACAGGGGGCTTTGGAGATTATCATTCAGACGGCAAACTTTACCGTCACCCACGGTGGTATTGTGGGTGACATGATGATCGGTGATCCGGATCAAATGGCAAGGATGCAGGCATTCCGCATTGGCTTTGATATGTTTCTGATTAGTACGCTCATTTTCACGGCCTTCTATCATCTTTGGATGTTTGTCTTTCGCCGCTCTGAATCGTCAAATATTTGGTTTGCACTCTTTAGCCTGATTATCGCCATGCGGGTGATATTTGTCGGGGAGGGCCAGCTCGGAGGCACATTTCTCGATATTTCCGGTCTTTGGTCGTGGCGCCTTGAGTTAGTGACTTATTTTGTCGCTATCCCGGTTTTGGCAAAATTTATCAACTGCATGTTTCCGCTCGACTGCCGCCCTTGGCCGGTGACCTTATCTGCCGCTGTGATTACGCCGGCTACGATCCTGACTCTGCTGACAACGCCGCCAGTTTTTGCCTATGCGCGGATGATCACCCAGCTTATGAATATCGTGCTTGTGTTCGCTTATAGCCATGCGCTTATGACGAGCATTAGAAAGAAACGTGATGGCGCTGGACTATTTTTAGCCGGATTTGCCATTATCGCTGGTCTCTCTGTTTTCGAAATCGTGGCGCTAAATATCGGCTGGGACATCCCGCGTATGTCACCCATAGGGATGTATGTTTTCGTGGGTTTTCAATCGATACAGCTAGCCCGTCGTTTCAATGCGGCATTTTTAGCGGTCGAGTCGCGTGAGCGTGACATCATCAAACTAAATCACGAGCTCAGGGAGCAGGAAGCCACACGCGTGGCATTGACCAAAATATCTGCAGAGCGTCGCGCACTGCAAGTTAGCCTTGCTGAGGCGCAGAGCGTATATCGCTCCCTAGGTCAGGAGGTTAGAGGTATCCCCGGTCTTGAAATTGTGAGCGAATATCAGCCAGCAGAGATATCCGGAGGTGACTGGATCGGTACCAACTTTGATGAAGAACAAGGTCGGCTTTATGTTGTGCTTGCAGATGTGACTGGCCATGATCTGTTATCAGCTCTCGTGTCGATCGCAACCGCTGGTGGCTTTAAAGGCGCTATCGCAGCCATTAAAGCCCACAATAAAACGGCGGATATGAAAACCGCCCTGGAAATTCTCGCTGCCGTCCTCAACAGTGCCGTGCGGGATAGCGGTGAATCGGACCATAGGTTAATGACCGCCGCTATCCTTGGTATCGAAATTGATACAGGCAAGGTTGCCTATTTGAATGCCGGGCATACTCCTATGCTGCAAGTGTCGGGGGGACATCTTGGAGCCGTGATACCGCCAGCCAATCCCTTTGGACTAAGGGCTGACGCCAGTTACGGTAGCTGTGAGTTGCAGCTTAAGGAGGGTGACGGGTTGTTCCTCCACACGGATGGGTTACTGGACAACATCGGTCCGGGGGGACAAAGATTTAAGTTGAGGGATTTGCGCCAAATTTTAACGCAGTCCAAGTCGGCGGATCAGGTCCTTAACCAGTTGCAGACCGCGACCAAAGTGCTTTGGGGGCAACACAAGCCCAAAGACGACTGCACCTTTGTCTACATCAGGTGGCTTGGTCCTCCGGTCGCGGGAACAAAGAACGAAAGTGCTTAGACGCTTGGTGATTGGCTGGACTGGGAGTAGTCTTAGCCGAACATGGTGCCCGCTAAGGTGCCTTGCCCCCCAGAGCGAAGGAGAGGGATGCAAATGCTCAATACACTGCCTGAATCTATGCGTAACTTGGCTGCATTCGCTGCTTTGTTTGATCATACGCTGCTCAGACCTGACGCCACTCCGGCCCAGGTGCGGCAACTCTGTCAGGAGGCTCGAGAGCACGGCTTTAAGGCCGCCTGTGTCAATCCCTGCTACATACCGTTGGCTGCACGGGAGCTCCGCGACAGCGCTTCCATGCCTATAGCGGTAGTTGGATTTCCGCTCGGCTGCAATCGTACCGATGTCAAGATCGATGAGGCCCTCAGGGCTATAGCGGATGGTGCCCGCGAGCTAGACATGGTCATCAACTCTGGTTATTACCTGGGTGGTGAGACCGCAGCTTGCCGCCATGACATCGCGTCCGTGGTGCGGATTGCAGGTAAAGTGCCGGTTAAGGTCATCATTGAGACAGCGCTTTTAAATCCAGTGCAGATCAGAGAGATCAGTCTTTGGTGCGCTGAAGCTGGCGCGAGCATGGTGAAAACAAGTACCGGTTTTGGTGCGCGTGGAGCTGCGCTCGGCGATGTGCAAGCCATTCGTGCGGGCCTCGCAAGGCATCCTGATGTCGGTGTTAAGGCATCAGGGGGCATTAGGACTTTGGCCGCAGCCGTTGAGTTTGCGGCTGCTGGAGTCGATCGGATCGGCTCGAGTGCTACGGTGCAGATCATGAGCGATTTCCGTAAACTGCTAGCACAAACCGCTCCTAAAAAGATACCCGTTTAGTTGGCGTTAAAGTTTATTTCAGCTCCGGATTTTACAGAGTCTCCGGTCGAGGTTTTGGCCGTTACCTGCAGTTCGTTGATGGATGATTTACCAGCGACGCCTTTTAGTTCGAATGGCTCGGTAACCCAGATAAACCTGTTGATCGCATCTTTGCGCGCTTCGATTTTCTCGATTTTAACTGGTACCGTGCTCTGACCACTGGTCACCTGAGCTACCACATCACTCGGTGCGATCGTGACGAGGGGTTGGGCGAGTGCCGCTGCTGCTTGCACCAGTTCGGTGGCGTTGGCGGTAACGCGAACGGCCTTCGGGTTGCCGGTGATCTGTTCGAGATATCCTTGCGGGTTATTGGCTTTGCCTTTGGTGTAACCCACGAACAGAGCGAAGAGGGTCAGGTCAGGAATCTGGCGCAGAGCCTGCGCTGCTGCTAAGCCAGAGGTACTGGGATTATTGGGACCAGTGGTCGGGGAACCATCAGAAATGAAGTACACGATTTTTTTGCCTGGGACCTTTTCGATGAGCTTTTTGGCCTCGGTGAACGCAGCGTGGTAGTTAGTCGATGCATTGCTTGGATCTGATCCACAGAAAAGCTTTGACTTATCCACGACTGCATTTAGTGCGTCTAAAGATCCTAGTTGTAAGTCAACACGCGCCGCACCTGAGAATCCGATCACGCCGGTCTGCACCTTAGTGTCAGGCATGGAGGCAAATTTTTTCGCGATCACCTCGGCTGCCTTGAAGCGGCCGCAGAGACCGTTGGAGGTGGGGTCATTGGGACCCTCTTCACCCGCACCCTCCATCGACCCTGAGTGGTCGATGACGTAGAGGACGGTCACATCGCCACCGATTTTAGCCTGCGGGCAAAACTCACCGGCCACGCGCACCTTGGCACCAACTTTAGCGAAGAAATCGGAGCTGAAGTTACCGTTACCTGCAGCGCTATCGCGACAAGGCATCCAGAGGACACCACTGGCGTCGCTGAAGAGGCTGCTTGGTCCTTTACCTTGTCCATCTTCGGAGCCGCCGGATCCTGTGCCATCGCCGGATCCGCTGCTGCCACCCGATCCCGGATTACCCTGTTCCCCTAATTTGGGAATACCTGAACTCGAACTAGTGCCGCTGCCGCCACCGTTGCCGGGATTGTCGCCAAGACTCGGTATCGCACCGGTTCTAAACAAAGTATCTACTAGTGATTTGATCTTATCGTCGACCCAACCCGGACGACCCAGATCGTCCGTCACCGGCGTGCCGTAGGCACTAGCGTCAACGCCAGGGCCACCGAGACCGCCTAGGTTACCTTCGTCTCCTTTGCTCTTGCCCTTGGCTGCCTTGCCGGAGGCGGCCGTTTTATCTTTACCCCCGAATTCAGCTTGGCTACAGGCAGGCAGTCCACCAGAAGCCAGGGCGGCAAGATTAGCAATCGCTATCGTTCGCATCAGCCTTGTTGTCAGCCTTGTGAGCATCGCTTGTCCACTCCCCTAAAGCTTGTTGTATCGCTATGGGTAGGTGCAATAAGCGTGCACAACTTTGATGGCAATGAAATTAGCCTCTTAAAGAGAAGGCCCGAGTTATCTGTCAAAACCCTGTGCAAGCAATCATGTTGAAACCTTAGCCAAAATAGGTGTATCCCAAGTTTCTGTGGGAATGCCACTAAATCGGTTCAAGATTAGGAGAGTCTATGCAAGCCGCGTTCCTTGAGCGAGAGGATACACATAATTTATTACTAGGTTATATAATCTGGCTGTTCGGATTTACGGGCGCTCATAGGTTCTACTACGGTCGTCCTGTGACGGGGACCATATGGTTCTGCACCCTGGGCCTCTTTGGGGTTGGCTGGATTTTAGACGCTTTTTTGATCCCAAGTATGGAGCGTAGCGCCGAGCGTCGTTACGTTCCGGGGCGTGTGAATTACTCGCTTGCCTGGATCTTGCTGACTTATGTCGGATTTCTCGGAATCCATCGCTTTTACATGGGAAAGATATGGACCGGACTGCTTTATCTTCTGACCGGTGGTCTCGGTCTCGTCGGCGTCGTCTATGACTTCTGGACCCTCAATGGGCAGGTGTCGGAAGCCAATCAGGCGAATCCCTGATCGAGCTCCGCATAGTCTTAGTAGCGGTATCAGCCGAGCCCTGTAGTCAGGGCCTTTTTCAGGCGTTTTTCGATATCTTTAGCCGCAGGGCCTAATACCGCTAGAGCAGCGTTATTGGCCTTGAGAGTGCCTTGGCACCATGCGGCTGCCCCCTCTGTGGTCACTGCTTTGATGCGTTCCCGCTCAGCGACCAAAGATAAATCGCGTCCCGCGAGGTAGGCCCACGGCAAACGGGTGCCGATGACTTCTGGTATCGTTGGAGCGAGCTCTAGATCGACGATCGCGCGGACGCGGGCGCGCTCCAATTCATCAGCGGTGGGGCCAGTGGCGGCAAGTCGTCGGAGTTCAGCCATAAGCTCCGCCATGAACTCGTCTAGTTGATCCTGCGCGCAGGATGCACCAATGTCGAGGGTCCCGACGTCCAGACCCAGAGTCGGGTGCGCGTGAATGTCATAAACGAGACCTAGTTGCTCGCGGAGCCTACGCCCGAGGCGCGAGCAAAAACCGTCGGCCAATATGCGGCTCACAAGTTCTACGGTCTGGGCCTCACTCGACCATTCTGAACCGCAAACAAAACTGAGTTTAATCTCGTATTCGTTGTCACTATGCTCGACCCATTTTACTAAAGGGCCTGCCTGCCTTTTTAAGGCTGGAAAGCTTACCTTGGCGACGTGATTAAAATCAGACCGTAAATCTCCAAACGCCGTGCGTAGCAGAGGCAATAGATGCTCATCTCCGCCAACCACGGCAATGGCCATATTGTGAGGCACGTAGAAAGCATCACGGTAACGACGTAAATCCTCGACCGTCATACTGGCTATAGACTCACGGCTGCCAAGAATAGGCTGCGCCACGGTCGTACCCGGCCAGAGTAATGTGGAGACGTGATAATCAAGGTCTGTGCTGTATCCGTGATCGTTGGTCTCGCCGTCAAGCTCACGCGTGATAATACTGCGCTCAACCTCAATATCCGTAAACTGTGGCGTTGCGATAAAATTCGCGAATAAATCGATCACCTCGCGCGCCGTATGTTTAATGCCGGAGTACCAATATTCCGTATGCTCATGGCCGGTGGCAGCATTCCAGTCTCCGCCCAGCCACTCGAACGCCTCGGCAAGCTGAGCATAGTCTGGATAGCGCCCGGAACCGCGAAACATCATGTGTTCGAGAAAGTGAGAGACACCTGGCTTATGTTTGCCCTGCTCGAGGCGGGTGCCAACCTTTAAAGTCACACCGAGAAAGAAATGATCATCATAAGGTCGCGGTATGCTGATCAGGGTTAGCCCACTTGACAAGACCTCACGACGCCAACTGGCATCAAACTGCTCGAGTCGACTGGTGTGCATGTCGCGCGGCTCTTTACGAATCATAGCTGCCTGTCTGGTCACCTTTGGTCACCTCTGGTCACCGTCTTTGGGAGGGGCTCACGTCCTAGTGGCTTAGTTGAAGCGGAAGAGAAGTTTGTTGGCCAAATTCTCAAGATGATCCCGCGCCACTCCCGCAGGAAAGCTATGCAGGGCCGCCATGGCCTTCATCGTGAAGCCGTGCGCTCTCTCCACCGTTAGGTTGGCCGTGTCGTACTTGTCAACGAGGGTGGCTATTTCTGCCACTGCGGACGTCGTGACATCTTGATGAATCAGTCGCTGAACGCGCTCCCACTCGTCGCTACGGGCAGCCGTTTTCAATAGAATCACGGGCAGGGTTACTTTGCCCTCGAGCAAATCTGAGTGTGTCGCTTTGCCAACGATCTCGGCAGAACCGGTATAATCAAGGGCATCATCAATCAGCTGAAAGGCCAATCCCACATGATGTCCGAATGATGCAAGCGCATCACATTGAGTCGGAGACACGCCGGCCAGCAGGCCTGCCGCTTGGCAAGATGCTGCAATGAGTACGGCTGTCTTGTACTCGAGGATATTCATGTATGTGAGTTCGCTCACATCTGCGTTGTAGAGGTTTTCTAACTGCAGCAGCTCGCCATCGCTCATCAGGCGAATAGCGCGGGCAAACGTCTTAACGACGTCCATATTACCAGTAGCAGCCATCATTTCGCTGGCGGTCGAGTAGATGAGATCTCCGACCAGTACGCTGGCGGCACCACCGTAGATGCTGTTGGCTGTAGGACGGTTGCGCCGCAGCGTGCTGTTATCGATCACATCGTCGTGCAGCAGGCTAGCGGCATGGACGAATTCGGTTACTGCGGCAATAGGGTACAGGTGGTCGCCGCGGTAGCCGAGCATGTCGCTCGCCATGAAAAATAGAGCTGGCCGGATGCGTTTGCCACCAGCGCCCAATACGTGCTCCGCCACGGCCTGCGCCGTGGCAGTCTCGGTCGGAATGAACCCAACAAGGCGCTGGTTGAGCTCGGCCAAGTCCTTCTGGACCGGCGCCAAAGCCTTTTCGATCAAGGACTTAGCCAGTGCATCTAGAGCCAGTGATGGATCTACCTCGTGCAGGGGGGAATCCTCCAACCTAAAGACAACGCCCTAATTTGACAAATCAAATCCATGGTAACCAGGCATTCATTGCGACCTGCAATGATTAGTGATATGTTCCGGCGCCGCTTGACGGCGTCGGCTATATGGTGCCGGCAGTCTTGAGCGACAAGGCTCACGCAGACAGTGTGCTTACTAGGAATACATAGAGGAGTGCTGCATGGCAAGCCGATTGTCGGAAGGAGTTCTTACCGAGGGCATGGCAGGTGTATTGGACGCTGGTCATCAGGCCGTGCCGATCGAGACACCATGGACCACGTCATCGTTACTGCCGCAGCCGGTTGATATCGATGCCTTGTTACTCAGTGAAGACCCGAGCGAAGCGGTGCAAGCCGTGCTACCCCAGCAGCTTTACCATGCCATGCTGGTCAGAGGCCCCGAGGACTGTCTGGAATTGCTGCCTCTACTGTCCGAGGATCAAGTCACACGCATCCTCGACTACGACGTTTGGCGTCACGATCAATTGGAGCTGCGCCGTGCCATGAGGTGGCTGACGCTCTTTAAAGAAGTGAGTGACGAGGAGCTGTATCGGCGGTTTCGCGATCTCGACGAAGAGTACCAGCTGGGGCTGCTGGGTCCTTACATCGACCTTATTGACGAGGATCAGTACGAGAAGCTGGGCACCACTGAGCAAGATGCTCTGCATCGCTTGCCCTGCGGCACCTTGCATTACCGCATCAAGAGCGAAGATCCCGTTGTCGTTGAGTTCGTCAACCAATTGGTCGAGGCGACGCTGTCTAGCGACGTATCTTACGCGTACGCTTTACTGGCGCATGCGGCCTACAATCCACCTAACGAGGCGGAAGCTCAGTTGGCGCAGTTCCGTGCCGCACGCCTTTCGGAAGATGGCTTTGTGACGTACGACGAGAGTCTTGCGGCTTTCAGGCCCCTCGATCTCGCCGCCTTGCGGCGACGTTATCCCCAGAACTTGGACTTGGACAAAGTCGCAGCGCGTGCGTTGCCGGTAACCACCTCCGGTAAGGCTAAGCTTTTTCTTTTGGATGTCGTGGCCAATAGCGCGACGCAGCAAGGAGATCAAGGAGCGGTCGTCCAGCAGCAGCTTCTGCATCTGGCCAACTCTCTGTGCGCGGCTCTTCAAGTTGAAGCCGACGACATTGCTGGTTTAAGGCGCATACTCACCCATGCCCAAGGGCTTGTGAGTCTGGGGCTTGAATATGCTGCTGCCGGCGACATCGACGTTGGTAGGGTCATCTTGGCGACGGAGCATCCGCAAGTGCTCTTTAGAGCCGGTCTGACGCTGGTAAGCAACGTTGCCAAGGCGACCTTGACGAAGCTCGCGCAGCATAAACTCCCAGGCGCCGTCGAGATGGCTAAGAATCTTCAAATGGGCAAACCAGGACTGGTCGTCGAGGCGATCGACCGGGACCTATTGACGGTCGTTGGTTACGAGCAGGCTGAGTTACTGAAGGGCGCATGCAACAGATTGCCCGTCGTCCCGCTGCGATTGCAGGCGGAAGGCGCGCGCGGGGCCCGCATCGTCTTCGCTCCGCTTGGCAGCATGGCACAATTGGCTACTCTGGCATCTAAACTCGATGCTTTGTGTGGTTTGTTAGCCGTTGCCAAGCTTGCAGATGATGATTTGCGAGCTGCCACAGTGAGTGTTGACATGCGGCTCGTAACAGCTCTAGCGCGCGTCCTCGCTGGTGGCCAATTCACGGGCGATCCACTCTCTCAAGCTGAATTGGATAAGCTGCAGATTGGCGATGTTGCCTCCCTGCAAGACCTCGCTGCCGATGTGATGCGTAGCATCGAGGGCAGCCTGCGTCTGGAACTAAGCGGCGATGCCAGCAAATCGTGGGCCGTGAGTCAAATCACAGGAATCACTGCAGCCGACCCGGTTCAGGGTGTCATGGCTGGGTTGGCTGATCTCCTGCTACAGCTTGTCACAGCTCTTAGACATGCCAAAGATCAGGAAACCCATGCGCAAGATGTAGCATCGCAGCTCGGCGCACTGCTGCTCGCTGAAGACACTAAAGGAGGATCGCTATGACCGACGTGACTACTTGGTTCGACCAAGCTGAGTGTGAGGATCTTGCGCGCTTGCTCGATCGTAAGTTTGCCGGACTCCGTGGACCGCGTTATTTTGCCGTTGAGTTTAGTAAAGACGCACAGGGCGTCTACGCTAAGGTTACGCTGCGTAACGAGTCAGGGTCCTATTTTTATCCGGTAGAGTCACGCATCGCCTTCGCCGATACAGATCTTAGTGATCGCGCTGCGGCTATGTTCCTGCTTGATTACATGACCGAGTACTTTGCTGAGTACTTCCGCGAGGACGGGGATTGCTACCTGCCGATCGATTGGACCGAGTACCAATGGGATGGCGTAGCGTTCCAAGTCAAAGGGCAAATTCTCAACCTAGAGCTTGAGAAAATGGCCGATGAACTACTCGCCGGATACGGTGGCGGGTCAGAGCTCCTCAACTAACAAATCGACGTAAGCGCGGCCGCTAGCTCGGTTTCAAGATCTCTGGTGTTACCGGAGCCGGGTCGGTTCCATTGTGGATACTGACCCGATTCCGTCCTGATTTCTTGGCGAAGTAGAGCGCCGCATCGGCACGAGCGATCGCCTCGGCAGCAGTCTCCTTGGAAAAGGCCATCTGTGCCACACCGATTGATATCGTAACGGGAATGACGGTACCACTCATGTCGAATTTGAACGCTGCTATTGCTTCGCGGATTTTTTCTGCGGCATTGGCCGCACCAGAAAGTCCTGTGGCAGGCAGGATCGCCAAGAACTCCTCGCCACCGTACCGGGCGACGACATCCGTTTTGCGGAAGCCGTTTTTCAAAATACCGCCGACGTGTTTGAGCACAAAGTCACCGGCCTGGTGACCGTAGACATCGTTAATTTTTTTGAAGTGGTCGATGTCAAACATGACGACCGACATGGTTCTTTGGTCGGAATCAGCTGGCAGACCCTCCATGACCTTAACTTGGCTGGTCAGGTACTCCGAAAAGTAGGCGCGGTTGAAAAGGCCGGTTAGGTTGTCGGTGATCGACTGCGTAGCCTTATCTTTATAGCGGTCCTGTAGGTTCGTTTCGGCAGTGACGTCACGCAGGAGCACAAAGGCGCCGATGTTGACGCCGTTGACGACAAACGGGAAGACACCGATCGTCAGATTGAGGGACTGGTTGTTCACGGTGGCAGTACCCGTGACATCATCGTAACGGTACGGTGCTGGATTACTCAGGATTTCGGCCACAGTTAAGGGCATCCCCTTGATGTCAAAGTTCAGGAGTTCTGTGAGAGAACCGGCCTTCATGATCTGCTTGGTCTTTTGACCGGTGACGAGACTTAGGAGTGCGTTGCACTTAAGCACGCGGCCACTCATGTCCATCACGGCGAATGCATCCAGCAAACACTTGGAAAAATGCTCATGGGGTTTGAAAGCTTCCAACACATCCTGGCCGGCGTTGTCTGTGAGGTTTAGTGCTGCTTCACCCATAGCTTTACTCTCAACATTGTTTACGTTTAATTGTCTGCTATTGATTGTTTAGGTTTGTTGAAACCGAGCCCTCATCAGGACCTAGGCAGCATCTAACCAGGCAAAGAATTCGTCTTCTAGCTCTTCCATCTCCATGGCCGAGCCGCATTTTTCGCACTTCTGCTCGGACACACCGTCAGTCCCGGAACTCGGTAGGTTCCGCCCTTCCTCAAAGAGGACCCAGGTCTGATTGTCGCACTGGGCACACGAATAAGACGCGTACACAGATTTTACTTTGGCACTGCCGCGGAAGTTAGGGATCATGTTGATCTGGCAGACGATCTCAGGCGTGCACTCTTCGAAAATGAGGTTGCGCCCTTTGGCAACCTCGCGCATGAAGTTAATCCAAGCGCGTACGCCGCAGCTGTTGACGGACTCAACTTTGCGGAAATTGATGATGACGTTGGCGCCGAGAGCCGCAAGCATGGGCTTCAGATGGACCTCAGCGTCTTCGTTGATCGGGCCAGCGTAGACAAGCTGGTCCCATTCACCTTTTTTCTCGACGTTAAGTGTGATTCCCATAGGCTGACCTCGTATGAGTTTGGGGTATCCCCATGGTGCTCATCGGCGGTTCAGCCCGGGACTTGAGTCCTGTCCGAAAAAATAATGTAACTACCTGAAATTGAAGGCTACAAGTCGATTAGGTACGGGTAAGAGCGCATGAATTTGCCCAGTCGTTCCAGTCCGGATTGGGCCTGTTCCTCACTCAGTCGCCCCTCGGCCACCGACTTGGTGAACTGCAGTTCGTAGCAACCAAACATTTCCTTGAGATCGTAGTTACGCGACTGGAGGAGCTCGTCGATGGGGTCGCCTTTGGTGACCTTCGTAATTTCCCAATCTCCGTCGGCATTGATGTAAATCTCAGCCTCGTGAATAGCGCCGAAGAGGTTGTGCTCATTTGCCAGGCTCTCCTGGTAAGCGCCGACGAGGAAAAAGCCGATATAATACGGCTGATTGTTTGGCACGTGTAAATCTAGGGCGGTTTTGACATCAGCGCGGTCGACGAAGGTGTCGAGACAACCGTCGGAGTCACACGTGATATCGACGATGGTAGCCTTGTGCGATGGCTTTTCGTCGTGGCGGCTAAGCGGCATGACGGGGAACAGCTGATCAATGGCCCAAGAGTCAGGAATCGACTGGAACATGGAGAAGTTGGCCAAGTACTTGCTGACCATCACTTTTTGCAGGTCGTCGAATTCCTCGAGCTGGTGACGCTGGAAGCTTGAGAAGTACAGTGCGCGTCGACAGACCCGGCGGAACAAATCCTCCGCATAGGCGCGATCAGCCAAATTCAAGTAGCCGAGATTAAACAGCGTAAACAGCTCTTCCTGATACTCGATGGCATCGTGGTAGAACTCGACGTAATTCTTCCTGTTAATGTTGTCGAGGATGTACTTGAGTTCTTTGATGCTCTTGTGAACTTCGCCCTCAGTGTATTCGGGCAAGTCCGCCTCGATAGGCAACGCCTCTTCGCCCTGGACTTCGCGGATGTCGGTCACGACCACTGAGTGGTAGGCAGCAATCACACGACCGCTCTCGGTAACGATTGTTGGGTACTTAACACCCTCATTGGCACAGACGTCACCGAGCACGTAAACCGCATCGTTGGCGAATTCTTGCATTGTATAGTTGGCGCTCGATAGGAACGACGTCTTGCTGCCGTCGTAGTCTACACCGACACCACCACCGATATTGAGGAAGGTGGGGCTGTAGCCCATCTTCACCACTTTTGCGTAGACGCGCGATGCTTCTTTAATAGCGTTCTTGAAGCGCTTGATCTCGGTAATCTGCGAGCCGATGTGGAAGTGCAGCATCGCCAGCCGATCTTTAAGCTGGGCTTCCTCAAGCATGGCTAGACAGTTGAGAACTTCCGTCGTCGTCAGACCAAACTTGGAGGAGTCGCCGGAGCTCTTCTCCCATTTGCCGGAACCCTTGCTGTAAAGACGCACACGCAGGCCGACTTCTGGCACCACCGCGTGGTTTTTGGCCAAATCGATAAAGGTACCTAGCTCGTCGGGACCTTCCACCACCACGATGACGCGCTTACCCATGGCAGCGCCCAGGAAAGCCATGTCGATAAACTCGCGGTCCTTGAATCCGTTGCAGATGAGGAGCGAGTTGGGGGAGAGAGGGTAGCTCAAGGCGGCGACAAACTCTGTCTTACTCCCAACCTCGAGGCCGTAATCGAGTCGCTGACCGCAGGACACGACGGCGTCGATAAATTCCCGACGCTGATTCACTTTGAACGGGAATACCCCGATGTGTTTACCCTTAAAGTTGAACTCGCCAATCGCCTGGCGGAACGCCGAGTGCATACGCTCGAGCTGACACTCGACAATCTGCGGAAAGCGCAAAATCAGCGGCGTATGGATGCCCTGACTCTTAAGCTTGGCGATCACCTCGGGCAGAGACACGCTCAGGTGCTCTTCACCAGTTGGGTGGCTGACGACATGGCCCTCATCATTGATGCCGAAGTAGCCAGCACCCCACTCGTCGATACCGTAAAGTTCGCGTGCCTCTTGGATTTGGCGGATGTTCATAGGCTATGGACTCGAATAAAAAGGTGACCGAGACGGCGTAAAATGGCGGCAATGAATGTAATTTACAAGTAGAAAATTATGTGAATTGTACGCTGGCCACCATCAGCCACTAAGATTTATATTAGAGGCTGCGATTCTAGGGGCTTAACTTTAAAAATGGAAGTCTTATGCTGATTTCGTCCGGCTGGGCCAAGGGTGCGCGGCTGCAGGTACCTCCCGGAGACGCGACGCGGCCAACTGCCGTCAAGGTGCGGGCGGCGGCGCTCAATATGCTGGCGCACGACCTACCGGGAGCCCAAGTCCTTGATCTTTTTGCTGGTAGCGGGGCCATGGGACTCGAGGCCGTCAGCCGCGGTGCGGCCCGGGCTGTGTTTGTCGAGCATGCGGCACCGGCCCTAAAAGCACTTAAGGCGAACATTGCCGAGGTCGAGCGTCGCGCTAGGGTGCAGGGCCTCGATCAGCCGCCGCTCTCGGTGCTGGCGCGCTCCCTGCCGGAATCGTTGACAGCACTCAGAGGGCCTTTTGATGTCGTGTTTATTGACCCCCCTTACAATCTTGTGTCCAAGCTGGCCGTGCCACTTCTCGCCGGCATCGCAGGGCTCGTAGCTGAAGGGGGTATCGTCCTTTGCGAAAGCGCCGCTGCTGACGCTGAGGCCATTGTGGCGGCGGCCGCATCTGGCTGGCAGGTCCATCAGCAGCGAGCTTATGGTGAAACTGCACTGGTCATGCTGCTAAGATGATTGGCGCAGTCACAAGTATATCTACAGGTCCCTGACAGGAGGCAACCTTGGCACGCACGCTCAAGACAGCGCAACGGTCTGGAAAATCTCGTAAAGCAGCAGACCGTGTGGGCATATTTGCAGGTAGTTTTGACCCACCGACGCATGGCCACATCGATTTGATCGCGCGGGCCACCGAGCTAGTTGATCTCCTTGTGATCGGTATCGGCGCCTCAGAGGGAAAATTACCACTATTTTCGACCGACGAGCGCGTAGCGCTGATCAAATCGCTGTGCTCCAAGCTCAAAAATATTCGCGTTGAGACCTATAGCGGCCTGACGGTGGACTTCGCTACAAGTGTCGGAGCTACAATAAGCATCCGTGGCGTAAGATCGGCCATCGACTATGACTACGAGATGCGTATGGCGATGATGAATCAAACGTTGAAGCCGGATTTGCAGACGCTGTTTCTACCGACACGGTCGGAGTTTAGTCATGTGTCTTCGACCCTGGCCAAAGAAATTGCACGGCACGGCGGCGCTGCCGAGCTTTTGGTTCCAGCACCAGTGGCAAAGGCGCTGAAACGCAAGTTCGCGCCGTGAAGATACGCCTGATCTCAGCCTTAATAGGGCTTTTGTCCGCAGCTCCTCTCGGTCGCGCGGAGGTAGCTGCGCCCGCTACCGCCGCTAGCTTGGAGACTAATCAGCCACCAATGATCGTCAGGCACTCCCTGACTGAGGTCACTGTATTCCAGGGGGACGAGGTCACTCTGACGGTGGTGCCAGGGGGCAAAGACGTCCAAGTACGCTGGGAGAAAGAGGGGCACATTTTCTGTCGGACGCCAGGCTGCACCATCGACACTGGCAACTTGGGTTTTGGTTCTCATCGGCTCACGGTGATTGCGAGCAATTCAGCTGGAACTGTTTACCTCGAGTACAGTCTGCGGATCGTCACGGCTCCGGTGGATCACCGACCTGCGGTGGTTAGTCCGCGTATGATAAACGGCGAGGACCTACAGGGCAGTGGACCAGATGATTGGGCTGTGCGGTTGCTTGGTGGAAGGGCGACGCTCGAGGTGGACGCTACAACCTACAGAAAAAGTCGCGCCATCGGGTCCTTGGCGACCCGTCTCCCATGGGCGGCTCACCCGAAGATTACAACGGGGGCTCAGTCACAAATCCAGTGCGGACAGAGTGGTTTCATGGAGCTGCAGGCGCTCGCGGATACTGAACTCACTTTAGCCGAAACCACTGAGGGTCGTGACATCAAAGTGCACACTGGCACCCTGCGCGTGCGCCGTCTTGACGACGCCGCCAGTGCCACTACGGTCGACGCCTGTGGCTTGGCCACAGCCAAACTAGAAGCTCATGCCGATGTGATTGTGACATGCTCGAAGGATGCACCGGCGCAGATGAGTGTCCTCCGGGGATCCATCAAAGTTAGGCGTATATCTCCACCGGGTAGCGGAGAGGTATTACCGGAGCCAGGTTATACCGTTGGTTACGGACAAAAGATGATGATTGCCGAAAAGGGCGACCTCGCCGGTGACTTGCAACCGATCGAAACCTTTAAAATCCAGCCGCTGGTGACGGCGACTAGTCGTGACGTTTTGCCTGAGGCTTTGAGTGCATGGGAGATTGACGGTCCGTATCGTCTGTTGCTACCCCGCAGTAAAGACGCAACCGCCGCCAAAGCTGCCGCCGGCCAGTACATCAGTAAACAGGAATACTTGAGTGCGTTGGAAACTCTGGCACCGTTTTGGACCAAATTGGCCAAGGACGGCGACGGTGCGCTACTCATGGCGCGAGCATATGCTGGACTTTATTTATACGAGGAGGCTTTAGCGCAGATGCGTGAGGCCATCAAATTGATGCCTGATTCACCAATGCCGCATTATGAAATCGGCCGCCTCTTTGCTAGCGTCGCGAAATGGAAAATAGCTGCTAGGGCCTATGAAGGTGCCGATCAGCGAGATTACCCTAATCAGAAGGAACTGCAGTTTAGACGCGGCGAGGCTCTGGCGAATAGTGGTGATCCTGATGCGGCGTTGCGTGCCTTTAAACGCGTCCTTTGGTACCCTCCAAGCGACGACAGTAGTGTCAAATCCATGAACCAAATCGAGGAAATTAACGATCAAAACATTAAGGCAGCTTATGCGCGTGTCGGCCTTTTTTATGATTCAGCGATCCTACGGGTCGCTGATACCAAATTAGAACTAGGCGACGGTGTCACCAGGAGTAATTATGGCTCAGGCTATAAGGTGGATGCCGGTTTAAGTCTTTGGCCTTACCGTAGTGCTGAGGGGTGGACTGAGATAGCGCTTGAAGCAACTTGGCGTGATTTCATTAAACCAACCAGTCGCGAACTCGCCACCGCTAGTCAGCGTCTGCGATTTACGACAGAGATGGGCCTGGGTGGCACACGTCTGGAGCGTTTTTTTACCGCCGGTATCACTGCTGCCCTTGGTCAAGACATCATCGGTGCTGTACACCAGCTGTCACGGGTGACGGCGGGTGTGCAACTGGGCTCCCCCTGGCTCCAAAGTATGCGGATCGAGATGGATCGCAGTTTTTTGGTCGATCCGTCCCCAGGGCGCCCACGCAGTATCGAGCCGATCAGGTGGGAACTCGGGCAGCCAGGCGATTTTGCTGCCGTGCAATCATCGATCGCGTTGAGCGGCAATCTATGGGCGCGCGGGGATTGGCGCTTCGCCATGAAGCTGCTCAATCGGGTCACGGCATACCGGGCTGACACTATGCGCGCGGAAGGCTTTAGCGATAACGGTGCTGTGCTCTCTTTAGTTCGCGCCCCGCACACACGGACCACATTACAGTGGCAACTCAGTCAGAATAGTCGTAGGTTCGCCAAGTCGCTTGATGGTCGCAGCGATAACGATCTCATCATCGGAATGCGTTGGGACTTTTATTTCACGCCGGATGTGAAGCAATCACTAGAGGCGTCCTATGAGACCCAGAGTTCGACGCGTAGCGACAACAAATTTAAGCGTAAATTCGTTTGCTACGAACTTCAGGTAGATCTCTGACGCCAAGCTTTAGAAGTCCCATGCCGTAGCTAGTCCGGCGTAGGTCGACGTCATGATGTCGGCTTTCGACGTGGTGTCCACTTTGATGGTGTAGCTACTATATTTAAAGCCAACCACAGCGGTAAGAGCTTTACGCGTGATGTAAAAGCGTCCACCGAAACCAGCCTCTAGACGCGGTCCGATACTCGATTCGCGCTGTGATGCCGTGACCGTGTCCGTATCAGCGCCAGCCGCAGCCGCTTTTTGGCGTCCTGGAGCTGCCAGAGCATAGATGAAGTCGCTTTCAACCAAGGCACGCCGTGCTAGAGGGAAACTGAATCCACCACTGACGCCGTAGCCGTTAGTTACGACGTCGATGTAATCTACAGGATCAGCCGTATCATCTGGTTTACCATCAGCGTCGCCGTCAGGCGGAGCGGTAATTGTATAAGCGCTACTCGTGATGACGACACCCAGGCGTGTCACACCAAAACGATAGAGTAAATGCAGATCTTGCCATGATTGGACGATCTTACTTTTATTTAGTGCGAACGAGAAAGATGCCGAAGATCGATCGAGTTTCATCCCCAGAGAACGGTCCATCCCTGCGTACATGCCGACACCATAGGATAATGTCGTCGACGTATCATTGCTCGATAGTAAGGCGCTTTTATAGGTTGAGTAGCCCCCAATAACGTCCGCAAACGCGGTTGGGGCGAAGGGAGAACTCTCGTCCGCAACGGCATTCTGTGCGCTCAGAGCCCAGACGGCTGCTGTTACAATTTTAAGGATCCGTCGTTTCATGTGTACCCAACCTTAGGTAGTGGGGAGGGGACGTGTTAATTCTCTTCTGGGGATTCGGACGTTGCGTGGCTATTCTTTAGTCTCGTGGGAACCCTTGGGAGTGCGTCAAAGTGTAAATAATTGAAGATTCCCCAGTCAAAATGGTTGTTTTGCGTTTCAGTCGCTCTGACCAAAAATAACGCGCGGGGCATGTTCACACGGCGCTGAAAGACTGCCATCCTTAGCGTTCATCAGCCCAAGCTCTTTATGGGCCTCAGCTCTCACCATGGGGCCAAGGGACTCAGCCTCACTCAGCTGTTTAGTGAGGACCCAAGTCTTGCCGCTATTTATAACCGTCCAAGGGTCCTTGTTAAGGCGACAAGGTGCGGCGCCGGCGTGACGCCGCATGAAGTGCACTAGTTGCCCCTGGCGTCCGCTTCCTTTATCTAACCACATAAGCTGCGCAGCACCGAAAGTTAGCGTCACGGTTTTGGGTTTAAGAGGTAGGGGCGCCTCACCACTGCCCCAAGATAAATTTGCCATAGCCACACCAAGAAGCAGCGCAGCCGTATGCGAGGCAAGTGGGGGCCAGCCGTTCAGTACTAGAGAGATGCGCACAGTTCGGCCTTTATTTCAGAGATTTGGGCTGACGAGCCATGATCGATGTTTTGCAGTAGAGCGCAAAGGGCAGGTTGTGCGCCTGATTCGACGCGATAAGGTGCATAAATATCACTACGCATCGGTATGCACAGTGCTGTTTCGGGTGGATGGGTGCTAGGTATCTGCAATCTAACCTGCGGACCGCTTGTTGCAAGTAAGGCAAGCGAATCCCTGCAGTAAAGTGGTGAGTCGTGCTCATTGTCTAGAAGAAATAAAGCTCTGTTTGTAGCCCGCGCCAGCGTGATCAGAGCTTGAACCAATCCTAGATTAAAAGCGTTAATCGTAAGGCAGATTAAAAGAGCGGGCATGATTCATTCCTCAACTAGAGCGTCCATGCGTGTTAGTAAGCTCACCCAGTTAGCCTTGACAGGTGATGTGGAGGAGCTCTCTAGGTGCAAGGTGGTTGTCAACCCGATCGCTCTTGCATGATCACAACCTCCACCCTGACGCGGCGTCGAGTTCAAAGGGTAATGCCTAAAAAGTTGATCGCGCATCTCCAGAGCAAGAGATGGTACATCATCATGACCGCTCCCCATGATGTGAGTGAGAAAGAGAGAGGAAACCTTAAGGTTGGCAGCCGCAGCAGCTAAGTGACCACAAAGTTTTAAGTTTCGCTCGTCTTGCCAGTGTGACGCCGTCTCACTACTCAATTGATTGAGTTTAGTAAACGTCAGTAGTTGGACGCGAACCAAGTAAAACGCCATCGCCAGCAGCAAGGTTGTTGCCATCACCTGCATCTCGACACTCTGGAAGAATTGTTATGTCCTATCACCGATGACGTTAAATCACAGACCTGCTCAACGGGGAAGTGACATGAGCCAAGACATCCTTAGATGTCCGCTAGGCCGCTGCGCGCTTAGTTGCATCACTCAAGAATTTATCGATCACCTCGCGTGCTTCATCATCCGGCTCGAGGAATTCGATGCCGTAGATACCATCGCTTGCCTTGCGGGCAACGCGCCCACGAGTCGTGAATGGGCCAATGAAGCGATCGCTACTTGCTGTTAGATTCAGGCCCGTGCCGACCCTTAGGATCCCACGGTCAGTCCGCAGCAGCATGCCATTGAAAGCTAGGTCTATGCTTTGCCCGTGCACGGTCACTTGGTTTCTAAGTTGCAGAAGTACTGAGGCATCGCAAGGGATGCGCGGGCAACCTTGGCGCTTGTCCCCCTGAAGACTCTCTTTAAGGTCAGCCTCAATTCCAGCGAAGTCACGTACGTCCTCCGGGCGCATCACATGCCATATGCGCATGGCACGGATACCTCCGTGGCGCCCGAGGCTTATGACCTCTTCCGCTAAGAGCGGGCCGCAGACTTGCGAGGCATGTGCTGCCACCATCCAAACGCGCTCCGGATCGGGTTTGAGTCCTATCGATCGCAGCTTGATTTTTTCGAGGCTCATAGTACGCACCTAAGTAGGAGTTATCAGTTGCCTCAAGTACTCCCACACCTCTTGTCGGTGCCACTTTAAATTACTTTAGAGAATCCTAAAAAAATATGTAAATTCAATGTGTTGTTGCGGCCTATCGGATGAGAGACACGAGTTTATTTTGTCCCAAAAGCAGCGCTAATAGGCGGTCAAAGCCAAGGGCGTTTCCCGAGCACGCAGGGATGCCACGGCGCAGAGCCGCGTAGAATGCCTGGTCCTCCTCTGGGACCTCGTAGCCCAGTTGAGCGCGCCGTTGGAGACTACTGCGAATGCGCGCTGCGTTGGCGTCGGCATCGAGCAATTCTTCGAACCCGTTGCATAGCTCGACGCGCCCAATGTAAATCTCAAAGCGTTTAGCGGTACCGTCACGCACCGTTGCTAACGCCGCTTGTGACTCAGGGTAGTCGTAGAGCACCGCGGCACCAAGAGCTTCGATACCAGGTTCGACGCGCTCGAGGAGTAATTTGAAAAAGGCAGTCTCAAAGTCATCGTCATCCCGCAGGGAAACGGCACCCGCACGAATCCCTTTAGCTGCCAACGCTTGATCTTCATCAATGAGTGAGACGCCTACCCAGCGCTCGAAAGCTTCAAAGACACTGATTCGTTCGATTTTGGCAGGCAATTTTAAATGGGACCCGAGAGCGTTCCGGCAACTTCTTATCAGAGCTTCGGTCTGGTCGATCAAACCGTGAAAGGAAAGACCCACCTCGTACCACTCGAGCATCGTGAACTCTGGATGATGCCAATCTGAAGTTTCACCCCAATTACGAAAACATGGCGCCAACTGAAAAATGCGGTCAGCTCCCGCGGCCAACAGCTTTTTCATATGAATCTCGGGGCTAGATCTCAGGTAGAGCGGGTGCGCTTGGCCGCTGTGATCGACCCATGCCGTTTTAAAATAGCGGAGATGTACCTCGATGCCGGGCGTTGTTACCGCGATCGGAGTGTCGGCTTCGAGGTAGTCGCGCTCAGCGAAAAAATCGCGAATTGCTGCCTTTAGTCGGGCTCTAGCTTTGAGCCCCAAGACGATGTCGTTCTTCATATGCCGGCTTAGCTTTACTCGTGTTTTTTGGCTTTGCGCGCTTTCCGGAGTTTGACAAGCTTCGCAACTATTGTCGCCAGTGCTGTACCATCAGGAAATTTATCGTGCTGCACCTGCGTGTATCCTAGAGGCACACCGGTGGCTAGTTCAAAGGCGTCGTTGATACTGCGAATCGGGAATATCCTGAATTTTCGAGCGTCTATCGCTGCGCGAACCTTTGCATGAAGCATCAGATTTGGCACATTTTGTGCCGGAATCAAGACGTCGTAACTCTTGCCTTTGCCGATGAGTCGCGAGGTCTTAAAAAAGCCCTCAACTTTTTCGTTAATGCCCCCAACTGGCTGTACATCACCGAACTGATTGAGACTTCCCGTCATCGCGACGTGCTGATGGACGGGGATTTCGGCGAGCGAACTAAGCACGGCCACTGTTTCGGCCACCGTGGCGCTGTCACCATCGATGACACCGTAGGATTGCTCGAAGCATATGCTGGCAGCGACTCCCAAGGCTTCTTCTTTCGCCAAAATAGCATTGAGAAAACTGCTCAGAATGAAGATACCCTTGTCATGAATCTTACCCGAAAGGCGGCTAGCACGCTCAATGTTGAAAATGCCTTCACGCGTCATCGAGACGTTGCAGGTGATGCGTCCCAGCTTGCCGAATGAGAAATCGCCTAGGTCATAAACGGCAAGTCCGTTGACCTGGCCTATGCGGCTGCCGTCTACTGTGAGCATGATGTCTTCATGGCGTACCATGTCGAGCATTTGCTCTTCCACCAAGCTCAAGCGGTGGTGCTTCAGGTCTAGCGCTTGCTCGACGTGAGAGCGTGTCACTTCCTTCGCCTTCTCACCGCGAGCAAGATAATCACTTTCGATGGTGAGATCTTTAATCTCAGCAAATTGCGTGGAGAGGTAGCGCTGATCCTCGACCATTCGTGAGCCGTATTCGACGACTGCCGCAATGCCATCGGCATTAAAGGGCAAAAGTTTTTCGACATGCGTGCGCGTTGCTATAAAACTAGCGTAAGCATTCACAGTCTCGGCATTGCGCGTCATGCGATGATCGAAGTCAGCTTTGATCTTGAATATTTTGTGGAAGTCCTCGTCGCCCGAATGGAGGAGATGATAGATGTCGTTGTTACCGATCAGGATAACTTTGACATCGAGTGGAATCGGTACCGGTCTTAGGCCTGACGTGGGCAGTAGTGAATACTGCTCGCCCATATCCTCGATGAACCCCAGCCGATTTTTCAATGCCCGCTTGAGCGTATCCCAGATGCTTGTGGTCTTGAAGATGTCCATGGCGTTCAGCACCAGATAACCACCGCTAGCGCGGTGGATAGCGCCGGCCTTGATCATGGTGAAGTCGGTCAGGTACATACCGTGTTCGACGTTTTTTTCAATACGACCGAACAAATTATAGTAGGTCGGATTTGACTCGATGATGACGGGGGCGCCTTGAACATTGGTGTTGTCGACGAAGACATTGACTTTGTATTTGACGAAGCGATCGCGCTCCTCGTTCATCAAATGCGCAGGCTCTTGCTCCTGGTCATGGCTTTCGTCGACGAAATCGAGCAGATTCTCAAGAATATGATTTTTGACTGCGGTCAGGTGAGCCGCAATTTCGCTGTGGTCCTTGTATTCTTCGAGTAGGGGATCAATTTCGCGACCGACGAGATTGAGGCCAAGATCGTTGCGTAGGGACTCGACAAAGCCGCTCGTCTCTTGCTCGATTGCGCGGACCTTGCGCGCAAAGTCGAGCACCTCAGGCTCAAGCTGCGATCGTCGGTCTTCAATCGATTCACGATCGACATCGCCGAGTTTGCTATATTCTTTTTCTGTAAGCGCGCGTCCATCGACTACCGGGATCGTCTCGATGCCCATGCGTGTAGACTTGATGACGAAATCCATGGACTTGGCCAATTTTTCGAGCTCGGCGTAAAGCTTGGCCTTCCGCTCGTTCGACGCAGATACGTAGGCGTTAACGGCGTTTTCGTAATCTTCGCTCTGAAGGGCCGACGGCACAAGCTCGCGCAGCTGCTTGATCAGCGCATCCATCTGCTTCTTGAATTTCCGCCCTTCGCCGGCCGGCATCTTGATGGCCTTGGGCGATTCGGTATCCTCAAAGTCGTACACGTAGATGTAATCAGAGGGGCGCGGTGAGTCACTTGACCATTGCTCCAGGAAGGAGCGGATGACGCTGGTTTTACCAGTACCCTGAATTCCAGCGACGTAAATGTTGTAGCCGGGTTTACGAATCCCCAGCCCCATATTGATTGCACCAACGGCACGATCCTGGGCGATGATATCGTGTGATTTGCCAAGGTCCGAAGTGTCCCGGAATTTAAAGAGACTCGTTGGACATTTGAGGTAAGTCAGACGCGCTGGCACTGGTTTGGGGAGTGTCCAGCGCGTCGCCTTTGCTGCCGCTGGCTTCTTACGCTCGGTCGGCCGCAACTGCTTTTTAGACACAGGTAATCCTTTTTACGTTACAGAACCCGCAGCTCGCGCACGACCTCGTCGTAGCGTGACATGAGATTGTGATGTGCTGCCTGATCTTTGATGGTTTCCAGTACGTTCTCGATTAACTTTCTGCCACGTTGAGTGCTGTCGTCCATAAAAACTTGGCCATAAGCATCGATAAAGTCTATTGCTTCCTCAATCCATGCGGCCGACGGCGTGGTCATGCAGGCATTGATACCCTTGCGCAACCATTGGCTGAGCTCCTGCATGTTAGCTTCACTCTTCGCTCCAAGCCTAAGACACTCACCGCATAATGTAAGCAGTAAATCCTCAGGCAGGTCTTTTTCGTTACAGCCGACGTAGTAGCCGAGCGTCTTATAGGCGTTGCGCCAGTTCTTGGCGGCAAGCAGCACGCGAACCTTCTCCATCGTGTTGTCGTAGGCGCGGATGGCTTTTTCCCGACGCTCATCGAGACGTTTTTGCCGGGCAGCAAGCTCCCCAGACATGCGCTCTTTTAGACTGCTCAACACCTGTGCAGCCTCAATCTGGGTCAGGGTCTCGTGGACCTCCAGTTCGCGGTCCAGCGTGTCGGACAAGATATCCACCACCTGCGGTACACCAGTCTTGGTCTTGTCAGCGATCTGGGCCAGAGTCCAACTTGTGGCCTCGGGCCACTTCCCAATAACCCTCTCGAGTTCACAGATAAAGTCGAGCATCATCGAGGCCTTCCCCATTCCATGGTTGAGACGTCCACTATCCTTTGCGGCGTCTTGTTAGGATAACATGGGGACTCGGCAGGAAGTATCGAAAAACTAACAAAAAAAACTACCTCGGCCATAATCAGGCTTAAGCCTGATAGCCAAGATATTTTTTCTCAAGATAGACCAGAGCACCAAGTTAACGTTGGTAAATTACCAACATTGCGGGTACCTACCTGGTCTAGTCCTGATGTCACCGACGCTTAGACTGTCCGCAGCTGGCGACGCTTACGCATCATCCTACGCTTTTTACGACCAACTTTGCGGCGACCTTTGGGATGTTTTCTTCTGTGTCTAGAACCGTGCAAGTCAGAACTCCAACTGCTAGTGATATAGGGCTGCCGAAGTTAACCAGGACATTGCAAAAGTGCAAGTACATTTTCAGCTCTGGTGTGTCTTCTGGTGTGATCCGTGGCGCTTCTCCAGCACGTCAGCCATTTGGTTGAGTTTGACTACCAGATCATGCAACTCATCTTTTTCGCGAATTTTGCAACGAACGGTGTAATCGCCCTCAGTGACTTGCGCGACGAAACGTTCGATGCTGACTAAAGGGCCGTAATATCTGTGTGTTAGCTTGAACACCATGGTCAGCATGACAGCAATGAATAAGGCTAGCATGGCCCCAATGCGGATAGCATTGGTGTAGAACACATCGTTTGTCACCAGTTCCCACTGAATGTTGGGATCGACGACGTGAAATATACCCATCACGTGGTTGTACTGATCCTCGAATGCGATCACAAACATCAGGGCGCAGATGCCGACGAAAGCCACCGATACGCCGATGACATAAAGGCCAAATTTGATCTGTTTAAAGGGCTCGATGACAGTCGATCTGAGACTGCGGCGGGCTCTCTCTAAATCTGTTGTGGTGCCTGCACTCACTGCGATTCCTTTCGCCTTGGGGGTACTTTTTACCCTTGGTGGAAGTATCGGCAGCCAAGCGGAAATCTTTAGGTCCCTATATGCACCGGTTGACCGGTAGTCTCCAAGACGTTGAACCAGGTTTCGCCCCCGGGGTTAATAGCTTGTTTGCGGCCGCTCAGAGCCGCCATGGGAACATGGGTCATCAGACCATGCCAGTAACCAATCAAAAGCCCTGACTTACCAGCCATTGCCGCGTGAACGGCATTTTGTGCCAAACGCGCACAGAGGAGCTGGTCGGTAGGATTGGCCGGGGCTGACCTTATCAGGTAGCTGGGGTCTATGTACTTTAGGGTCATATCCAGCCCCCGCGCCTGACAGTGCGCCGTAATATGCTCCTGCAGGTACGTGCCAATGTTGCGGAGCTTGACGTTCCCCGAGGCATCGTGCTGCTGCGCTTCGCCAGCGAAAAACTGCTGCCCCGCGCCCTCAGCAACGACGATGACACAGTGACGCCTGGTCCGGACGCGGTCCTCAATGAGCTGCAGCAGCCCGTTGCTTCCCTCGAGCTTAAACGGCACCTCAGGAATCAAACAAATGTTGGCCTGGCCAGCCGCAAGGCAAGTCGTCGCCGTGATGTATCCTGCGTGACGTCCCATCAACTTGACCAAGCCAATGCCGTAGGGGGCGCCAGTCGCCTCGACATGGGCGGAGTGTACCGATTGGGTAGCGATGGAAACCGCGGTTTCAAAGCCGAACGCCCGGCGTACGAAGGGAATGTCGTTATCGATGGTCTTGGGCAAACCGACGACAGCAATCTTCAAGCCGCGGCGTTTCACTTCGTTCCAAATGGCGGTGGCACCGCGCATCGTGCCGTCACCACCGATTGTGAAGAGCACGTTGATGCCGTGCGCCACCAAGTGGTCGACGATCTCCGTCGCGGGAGGGGTGCCGCGGCTAGTGCCGAGTACCGTACCACCTTGCATGTGGATGTCAGCCACGCTATCGGGTGTCAGCTTACGTGGCGGCTCAGCTTTGGCGCCTAGGCCACCGAAACCATAGCGAATGCCGAGGATATCGCGACAGTTGTAGCGAAACCAAAGTTGCAGCACGAGGCCTCTGACGACGGCATTGATACCCGGGCAAAGTCCGCCACAGGTGACAATAGCCGTGCGCGTCTTGCTCGGATCGAAATAGATGCGTGAGCGTGGTCCGGCAACCTCAAAGCCTTCTTGTTCTAGGGGTTTAGCCCCATCCGTGGCAGCACTGAGAATCGGATTAAGGGCGATCCGCTCGGCATCGTTAGTGAAGCGAAAGCCGTCCACCCGCTCGATCGGAGATGGGTAGCTAGCCTCACCTAGATTTTCAATGCTAAAGCGCCCTGCCATGTGTTATCACCCTCGCGGTTTTCATGGTGTGTCCAACTCACCCAATTATATATTGTCAAATCGACCATTTGGCGAGCCCATGGCGCAGCGAACTAGAGAAATTTACAAACCAGGCGACATCGAGACCAATCTGATCGGTGTCACTAGCCAGCAGTTGGCCCACAGTTTAAGCCAACGCGGGATCGCCGCTGTACACGCGCGGACTTTGTTTCGGCGCCTCTATAAAGATCTCGCGGTAGAGCCTTGGACAGATCCGACATTGCCGCGGGGACTTGCCGCGCATTTGAGCGCCCACGGACGTCTCGAGTTACCGAACATCAAAAAAGCCCTACGCTCTGGTTACGATCAAAGTGTTAAGTTTCTTTGCGAGCTGCGTGATGGGCGCGAAATTGAAGCCGTGCTCATGCCAGAAAAGGCGCGGCTCACGCTGTGTCTCTCGTCTCAGGTTGGTTGCGCTCAGGCCTGCGTCTTCTGTCACACGGGGCGGATGGGACTGACGCGGCAATTAAGTGTCGCGGAAATAGTTGGGCAACTACTTCTGGCGCAAAGATGGGTGGCCGCCAATCCCGAGTGGTTGCACGACGTGAGATTAAGTCCCGGGACCCGGATCAGCAACGTCGTCTTTATGGGGATGGGAGAGCCGCTTGATAACGTTGAGGCGGTGAGTCAGGCTGTCACAATCATGACCGATCCGTACGGTCTCGCTCTTGGTTTGGCACACATTTCGATTTCAACTGCCGGCCACCTGGAAGGCATCAAGCAGCTTTATGCGGCTCATCCCAAGGCTAGGTTGGCGCTCAGCGTGCATAGCGCTTTTGAGAGTAAGCGGTCGCGCATCATGCCCATCAATAAGCGTTGGCCTCTGGCCGCGGTCGTTGGCTGGTTGCGTGAGCATCTCGGGTGCGATGGTCCTCCCGTCATGTTTCAATACACCATGATTGCTGGTGTAAACGATAGCGATGATGATGCAGAAGCTTTGCGCGCCCTGACTTCCGGGCTAAACGCCAAGATTAATCTGATACCATTGAATGATGTTGCGACATCGCGTATGTCCGCTCCCGCTCCGGAGCGTATCCAAGCATTTCGTGACCATTTGCACCGCGCAGGCATTCGCGTCATGGTGCGCTACAGTAAGGGCCAAGATATTGCTGCCGCATGTGGCCAGCTGGTAGCTATCGAGGCCAAAAACAAGACGGCCCTGAACTAGAGGCTCTGAATTAGTCTGCTCCGCTAGCGGGAAGTGTCAGCACGTCTGACCACGGCGATGTGGACGTGCGCCCGTTTTCCTCAGTGCAAGTCAGGCGGAGGCGGGCCTCGCCAGTATGGTCGTCGCCTAGCACAATTTTGCCGCTGCTGCCATTCTCGAAGCGTGCCGCGATCATGACTTTACCCGACGCTGTTCCCACCAAGGTGGCAGCACAGTTGAGAGTGCCAAGCAGTCCTGATGGTGTCGCCGCAACGTGGAGGCTGCGGCCTTCGACCGTGGCGCCAATGGGACTCCAAGTCACACCTGGCAGCGTGGCCGCACTCTGAGTGGTTAAAATACGACGTGCGGTACCAAATTCCTTGCGCTCGTTGACGGCCTGGCCGGCGATCACGCCCTGGTAAAGACCGAAGAGTTTAGTCATGAAGTGCAGGCGCCGTCCGACTAAAGTGATTTCCTTGGTCGGGATGATACCGATCACATTGCGCTGACGCATCGGGTCGGCTGCTATATAAACTACCGAAACCGCAGTTAAGTCGGGATCAGCGGCGGCAAGCGTGCCGTAATCGGCGAGCGGGAGTGCCATGGCGAAGGCATCTGCCGCTGGTGCGCTATTGTCAGCAGAAACGACGATCGCCCGTGTGGCCTCCGTTAGGCTCATCTCGTTACTTTGTCCCACCTGGCTCGGTAGATCCGGGTGTAAGATGGATTCCCCCTGTTCCAATTTTACGACAGTCGTTGCCTTAAGTGATCCAGGCGGGAAAAGCACGGCAGCTCCGCGTATCGCACTCCCGGCGCTGGCGTTTATCTGCTGAGGCCTTTCGCTTTCGCCTTGAATTTCAGCAGCAACGACACCGCCCACATCTTGGACCACGCCGGCCATTTTGGTGCCGCTGTCGTCGTTATCGCCCGAGTCTGTAACTTCGATGCAGGCTGACGCTAGCCACAGGCAGCACGCAATTTTTGTAGGTCCCCTCATGCCAAACTCTCCGAAGGCTTGAAGACGCTTCGGAGAGATTGGTAAAAGACTTGAGTTTAATTTTTTATCTATTAAATTCGGTTGGTTGCGTCATAGGTAATACTGGAGTTTAGTGTCCCCCTGCGAGGTCTTGGCTATGAACTTTTCCAGGCGCTTTTCGGCGTCGCCAGTAAACTGCACAAATCTAATGCCTACCCCCATGATTTGGTTGCCGTTTCGCAGGTTTCGAACCACCAGACCCTTAATCTTGACCGGCTTTTTGCCGCCCGGAAGATCGAATTCTACAATAATATCGGTCCCCTCTGGGATTTCTTCTGTGGCGGCGACGAGCATGCCGGACTGCGAGAGATCGCTAATCGGACAGGTCATTTCCGTGCCGTTAAAGGCGCAGCGGACGTCCCCGGCTCCTTCCACGCGCTCCGTCGTTCGGGTCTTCTGCTCCAAAAGCTGCTTTAACTTTTCAATAAAGTACTGCCGCGGCAGAGGCTGCTCCACAAACAGATCTGCGCCCGCTTCGAGTGCAGCAGCTTTCACACGAGCCGAAGTCCTGACGCTAGTCAAAACTATCGGTACAGCGGCAAAATTCTCTTGCGCCTTAAAGTGACGCGTGAGAGTGGTCCCATCGACGGCGGCGTAATCGAGATTGATCACGATGAGGTCGATCTTTTCCTTGGCCATAGTTTTGCAGGCTTCTTCGTAGTTGCCCGCAGCTCTTACGAAGACACCCATCTTACGGTAACCCGCCCGGTCTAAATCGGTTGTCACAGCTTTATCGTCAATCAGGATCATCCGAATGAATTGTGCATCGCTCATTTACCGACTCCTTCTGGTGCATGCTGCACACAAAGGTGCTTCGGAAAATCTCGAAATAGATTTAGGACAAATTGCAAAAAATCTTCTAATAAACTAGAATTATTTAATTATTTCTCCTTGTTTGGAGGGAAACCCAAGCATGCAGGACGATCGTCGTGCAAAAAACAGACTAGATCTGACCTTGGTCGCACGAGGCCTAGCCGATACCATTGAGGCGTCCCGAGCCCTGATCATGGCCGGTAAAGTTCTGGTCAACGATCAGCGGCGCGATAAAGCTGGAGACCTTGTGGCTGCAGATGCCACGGTACGGGTCAAGGAGGCAAGCCGCTTTGTTAGTCGCGGTGGCGAAAAACTAGCCGCGGCCCTCGCTGATCTTCAATTGACGGAAGTGATCAGGGGGCTGACAGTGCTCGACATTGGCGCCTCAACGGGCGGCTTCACTGACTGCTGTTTGCAGCACGGAGCCCAGCACGTCGTTGCGCTGGATGTGGGTAGTAATCAACTCGCCTGGGAGTTGCGCACGAACCCGAGGGTGACTGTTCTGGAACAGACGGATGTGCGCCAGTTTGTTCCTGCGGAGCAACCCGCCATTCAATTTGTCGTCGCTGATGTCAGCTTTAACTCGCTGGCACGCCTTGCACCAGCGGTAGTGGCTGCAGCACCGGGCGGTGGTGTGCATTTTCTTTTGCTGGTTAAACCGCAATTTGAGCTTGCGCGCGACCTGGTGCCCGACGGCGGCATCGTGAACGACCCGAGTCTGCGACAACTTGCCGCAACCCAAGTGAGTCAGGCTTTTGCCGCTGTTGGGTTGAGCCAGTGCAAGGTTATCGACTGTCGACTCCCAGGACGTGCTGGGAACCAGGAGCTCTTTTTTTACGGTAAGTCGTGATTGTCAATCTGCGCAGAACTCAGTCCATGAAGAGTTCTTGCGTATGCCTGACGCAGAAATAAAAATGTGCCGCGTCTAATGCATCAACCCAGATCGTGTCATTAAGGTAGTCGTAATGCGCTGCGATCAATCTGTGTTCGATTGCTTCCAACACGGATTCAATCTCTAAGCTATAAAGCTCACACATCCCCGCCAGTGCAAGACGCTGTCCACGGTACTGCTCAGGGTTGTGACCGAGCTCGTACAAAGCTTGCGCGAAAGCTTCTTTACTGACCTGCGTGGGCATCGAGACCTCCAGGCTATGGGGTTAGATTGTTGTTATGGGTTGGTGCAAAAGAGGGGGCTGGCGCGGTGAGTTCTGACTCTCTAATTGTAGCTAAAATGCATGCGCGGAAACAACGGGAAATCTTTGCAGCGCATGCTGTTGCCGCCGTGCGAAAGATGCCGTGTTAACGCCCATTAAAGTCGGTCTCAAAGCCAGTTGGCTAAGCTTTGATTCATGGCGTCAGTGAGCGCCTTATGTGGGTTGAAGACCAAACGTGGCACCTCGACAAATGCCATATTGGCAAAACTACTATTGCCTACGAGCTCGTAGATGACCGTCTCAAAATAGACAACGGACTCACCGCGGTAGGTCTTTTCTGCCATAATCCAAAAATCCTGATTTCTCTCGGTGTAATATCCAGGATCGTTTGGTATTTCGACGGCGCAAAAGCCAGGGTTGAAATGCGTGGCCACGGCGGCGTCTTGCAGAAATGCCTGGCGATCGGCGGGAGAAATATGCGGTAACTCCAAACTAACTTTGATAGGCGGCTGACCGGGGTCTTTTTCGATAAAACAGGGAGTGCCACCTACGTCGTTACCGGTGTTAGGCACCTGACCCATCAGATTGACTGGTCGTGCGTAGAGGCCCTTCAGTTCAGCGGTTGTGGGATGTTCGCTGACCACACTGTGGAAGAGGCGCTGTTGCAGCAACTTGAGAGCGGCAATTGGGCTAGTCATCGCATTCTCATGGAGTCGATGATCGCCCGGCAAAAGTTGCCGCATGAGATCTCTGGCGTTGTAAGCTGCGTGATCGAGCTGTCCCAACGCTAACGTTTCCCTAATACCGCACACAGCGGTGAGAAGCTGCCTATGCAGCGTGAGGAACTTGAGCGTGGCCGAAGTCGCCTCGGGGCCGCATCCCATGATGTTATCGATGTTACGAATAAAAAGTGAATCGGCAACTATGTTGAGTGCACGCGCGGCCGGAAAAAGCTTGGTGATTGCTCCGTGTCCCGCTGGCACTAAACTGGGTTGCCCCTGGTGATCGAGTACAGGTGTACCATCGCGGTGAAAGCGAATGGTCGATAAATCCGGTCCCTGCTCGAGAACCATGGACTTAAGGTCGGGAGAGCCATAGCGTTGCTCCTTGGCATAGGCAATTTCTGCCAAAAAAGCCGCCGTGCGTCCTGCCGGAGCCACATAAACCTCGCCACTGAGGCTGCCAAGGGCGGCGTGCTCCCAGTGCTTCACGGTCAGGAAAGTGGTGCCATCCTTAACGCAAGGCATCAGCGCTTTGGGTAACTGAATGGCTTCTTTCAGCTGGGTTAACCCTGCTGTGGTCAGAGACCTTGCGATCTCTGGATGAGCCACTAACTTTGCTAAGGTCTCGGGCAACGGCCAACTGAGTGCCCCCTCGTGAGCCATACCGCGTAAGCTTGCTTCGACGGCAGTGAGGTCTGCGGCCTCGAGAGCTTCGCTGAGAAGATGCAGTGGTTGCGAGTAACGGCTTGCCGCGCCAGCGGCCAGAACGAAACCTAAATAGCCCTGTCCAGCCGGTGTCTTGGCCAGCTCGGGTAGAAGCAGCATACTGCCGCTTCCGGGCCTACAGGTGTCGAGCATGGGGAACGTGCGCTTTATGTCCCCGGCTATGGCACGCCGAAGCTGCCTGCCATGAAACTCGATATCATGAGGCTCAAGTCCGAGGGCGCGAAGCTTAGTGGTCCAATTGTTGTGTTCGGTTTTCATAGCCGGAGTTTGCCATGGTGTAGCTTTCCTGTCCATGAGAGCTAGGCAAGTCCAGCATCATTTCGCGTATGACGGCAAGGGCAAATGTCGGTAGCTCCCGTGCAGCCAAGACACGGAGCAACTGGTTGGCCTCGGCCTGGCCAATATCCCGGCTAATTCTGCGAAGTGCTGCGCGCAAGGCTCCAGGGCTCAAGGCAGGCTCTTCCCGTACCAGAGTTAAAAGATCTTCGGCCTTAAGATGGGCGCTGGAAACTAGTGCTACTTGAAGGTCACTATCGTAGCGACTTAACTGTCCTTGGCGATTCAGTATGGCCGAGGGCATACCGTTAGCAACGGCCTCAGCCGTGATTTGGCTGGCAAGTGGCAGATTGCGCCACTTCTTCGGTCCATCGGCCGCAATCAGGCCCCGCTCCGTCAAGAGTTGGCAGATCGCTTCCGGCCCAATCGGCTCCGACGTCTCACACGCCGCGGGCACAAGCTCGGACACTGCCGCGCTGATTTCCCGTAGGGACATGGTCTGTTTTTCGACGAACCTGACGAGCAAGTCGAAGATCCAATCGCTGCCGTGTTCTTTGATGATCTGCTCCCATGGACCAGCGGCATCCAAAAGGAGATAAGAGAGGCGCGCGCGCTGCAGCGCCCATGGTGAAGTGGTGAGCTCACTAGCCAGGGAGCTTACGGCATCAGCGATTTCGTGGTCGAGTTCCGCCAAGTAGCGGACGACTTCCGATTGTTCTGAAATAAGTCCAAGCGCCTCTTTAATGCGCCCTAATAAATTGCGCCCTATGCCTAAATCTGTTTCAAGCTCCAGTTCGTTTTGCGAGAGTGCTGTGGCGACGCAGATATATTTGAGAAAGTCCCGATCACTGCGTTGTGGAGGATTCAGATTCTGTTTAGCCGCGCCGATGGCGCTGCGTACACAAGCCGCTGCGAGTTCCTCAGGAAATCCGAAATGAGTTGCAAGGTGATCGATCAAGATCGGTGTTAAGAGCGGACAGCTCAGCCAGCTTCGATGTCTCATGGCAGCATAAAGCAGCGTGAACGCAGCAGCATTGAGAGTACCCCTGGGTACGAGGCCATTGCCCAGTATCGGTGCAAGTGCATGGTCGATAGCCGCAGCTACCGAGCCGGTAATTGCCTCTAAGCGTGGTGCGTTGAGAAAAGCTAATCTGTGGCGCATTTGCGCTAGTGACATCAGTTGATTCCTCATCTTGAAGTTTACCAATTGCCGGATTCACTGCTCTTGGGGCGAATTGATTATAGCAAGCCTGACGCCTGGGGGGGCGTTACCGGCTAAAGTTTAAGCCTGAGATGTAAATGGCCGATACCTCACATGGACGCTCTCAGCTTCAAGCTGGGTGGCGCCAGGCCCCTCTGTTTATGTCGTTAACCATACGTAATGCTTGATTAATTTTGTCGTCCACGGGAGCCGAATGGGTGCGTAAGGAGAGCAAAAAAGGAAGCGAAGCGGTACTGACGGAGCTTGGATTTGAGTCCGAGTCGCGGCAGACGTGGACGCTTTGGCGTTTGCCTCCCAAAATTTTGCAACACAAACAAAAGTTAGCTGAAAAGCCTGTTACCAAAGCACATTCGCATCGTGTTGCAAGTCCTTGGGTGACGAAGGAGTGTGAGCTTGCAGCGCGTAAAGGCTCCTTAGCGGTACATAAACTTCAGCTCTTTTTGGATAAAGACAATGTCATTAAAAATTTCGAAAACCTAACCAAAAAATACCTTGGCGCGCGAACCTCAGGTAATTTTGTCTTCAATAGAGATGGGTCTTTTTGGTGTCTTTTTGAATTCAGTCGCGTGACGCGTCGCGATCCCAATCAGCCTCAGGATCCGGTGGGTGGACTTTCACTGGTTGGTGGCGGCGTCGGTGGATTCAAGGTACGCATCCTGTCCGATGGCATTGAGGGGCAGGTCATTGTTTCAGACGTATTTGGATTCGGCTTCGTACCCTTTGTATTCGTGACAGTGACTCTACGGTTTTTAGCTGAGGCTCTGGGACTAAGGACTTGGGGTGAGATCAGTCGAAAAGACAGCGTGCCTTTCACCATCTACGAACTAAGATTTCCACTTTTGGCTCCCACGTTAGTGGCACTTGCAGAGGCCGGCACTAGTCCGGCAATATTGCGTCACCTAGAGGCTGCTTGCGCAGATGCTAAAGGACTCTATAGTCCGTCTGTACGCTGCGGAGATGATGGACTCTATGTGAGTTTAGCTGCTGAGGAGCGTGAGACGCCTTTCGGCCAAACCGATGTGACTTACGTGCCAATTGAGGCTCTCGAGGCGCGCGAGCGGATCGAAGAGTGTCGCGCGGTTGATAAATTGATGATCGCAGGCAAGCTCAATCAGGCGCTTGAGCTTGCCGTCGAACAGGGCCGGACTGAGGTCGATCCCTTGTATCTATGGCGAAGGTTAGCCATGCTGGGGGTCGTCGGCTGTGGTGATCATACAGAGATTTTGCCCATCAGCCGCACCTTAGAGTTAGAGCCCGATCACAAACTGTTTCACTCCTATGCCGTACAACGCGCACTCACCACTGGTGCTCACGCGCTAGTGCTCGAACATCTGTCACGGATTGGCGGCCAGATCATGAAGGAAGTCCGCGGTGCGGATCATCTGGCTGTGTTTGATGCCGTGATGCCCGAGTTGCTGGGTGACGCTTGGACTACCGAGAATATCGACAAAGCCGCTGATTGCTATCATCGGATTCTCGAAAAGCGTGGTGAATTACCACGCATTCTACAGAAGTTGATAGCGCTGGCACGCCAAAGCGGTGCCATTGATAATGAGATTAGTCTACTTCATCGGCTGGCGAAAGCGGAGCGGCGGCGGCTGGAACTCGCTCGTATCAATTTACGACTAGCCGAGTTGCGTCGCGCACAAAAAATTAGTGGTGACGAGCCGATTAATCTAGCTCAGAAAGCATTGAAACTCGATCGCAGCTTGGTGCCTGCGGCGCTACTCACTGCCGATATTTTGGTTGAGCGCGAGCGCTTTGAGGAAGCCATCCAGGCCCTGGATAGTCTGCTCAAAGATCGTCACCTAACTTTGTCTCCTTCGGCGCGGCATGATCTTGAGGCTACCATCGGTAGGATATGGAACCACCACCTGCATAGATCAGACCTAGCTGCAAATCGCTATGAAATGGCTATTAAATATGACATGTCAGATCTAGACTCCTTGTCGGAGTTAGAGCAGATTTACCGGCGAAATAATGCACATGCATCACTAGCGCGGATCCTGGAGGCACAGTTTACCGTATTTGAACAAGCTGCAAACAGTGAGCGCCTAAAGCCACTTTTTGATGACCTAGTAGCTCTCTACCGTGGACCTGTACGCTCGCCTCAAAAAGCTCTCGATATCTATCTGCGCCTACTTGCCGCAAGCGCTACCGCAACGCAGGATCTAGAGCTCCTGTTTAGTTGGAACGACATTGATATCGACTGGTCTGATCTCAGCGCGCGATTACTGACCAAGCTGCCGGCAGTGCAGTCCGGTAAGCGGCGTGCCGAATTTCTCTGTCGGCTGGCTGAAATTTATCGCGATCGTCTCGGTGATACTGTTGGTGCTATTAGACATCTTAGGGCTGCCAATCAAGAGGGGTGGATCGACCCTGCAGGATTCAGATTTTTGATCGAGTACTTTGCAAGTCAAAGAGATTACCGATCTTTGGTGCAGGCTTATGAACTTCGCTTGCAACAGCTGCAACCTGTCGAGCAGCAAGGTTTGATCATCGAAATGCTGGCCATCCCGGCCGAACTAAGCGACATGCAGAGGGACAATCTTGCATTGCGCGTCTATGCTTTCGACTCAAATGCAGAGGCTGCTGTCAAAAAACGTTTCTTGGCCTATCAGCAGGCAAATCAGGTTGATGCCATTGCTCGCCTGCTACGCAGTATCCTGGAAATCCGTAAACTAACTTCGGTGCAAAGGCTGCAGTGGATGCGTGAGGCCCTCCAGTCCCTGCTAGATCTTAGCGATGACCGACGCTTTAATCTCATGGCGCAAATTTATGAGCAAATGCTGCCGCTTGTTGACGATCAGACTCTAGTTTTGAGCGAGGCTATCGGGACCCTGAAGGAGTCGCCCGAGCCACGGCAAATGCTGTTTTTTGTCAGAGAGCTGCTGCGTCGCGGTTTGACACCGGAATTGGCCGAACGCGATATTATTAAGCTGCTCCGCGGTATGGACCAGGAGCTAGCTGTCTATCATGAGCTCATGTCATTTAAAGCGACAACAGTGCCAGTGGCCGTAAGTCATGCGCGCACTGCCGCGGCACTTTACAGTAAAAGGTTAGGACAAGAGACGGCGACAGAGAAAATGGTCGCTCGGGTTTGTACCTTGGTAGCCTCGACGGCTGAAGAGCTTAGTGAACTGAAAGTGTTAGTAGAGCGTACCGGTCACTGGAAGCTACTAGCGAAAGCTCTGCAAAAGCAGGCCGAATTCGAAGACGACCGCGGCGCCAAGTTTACGTTACTTGACCAACTTGGGCATGTATTTTGGCACAAGATTAAGGATCATGCTCGGGCTCGGTTAGCGTTCAGCGCATCGGCCAGATTTACCGATGAACCTCACAAAATTCATCATATCTTGGCCAAAGTCGCGGCTGACATCAATGATGCCGAGCGTGAAAAGCAGCATCTAGGAGAATATTTATCAGACCCAGCGTCTACAGTAGATATCGAGCTTCTTACCAAAAATGCGGAGCGCCTCATCGGCATTGGCGAAGATCCCAATACGGTGCAGAAGTTTCTGCAGAAACACGTCGATAAGGCCTTTGCTAAAGGCAGGTGGCATCAGGCCTCGGCTCTGGCCGGCGTCCTAATCGATGTTGGTATTGTGTCTAGCGACCTTTACAAAGTTCGTCTTAAAGCGTCGATCATTGAGAAAAATCAGGAACAGGTTGTTGATTGCTGGTGGCGTGGACTAGCATGTGTGGCAAATAAGTCGAAAATGAAAAGCTATCTGACTGAAACCACTGTCATGATCGAGCGCGGTGATTTGCGCCATGTGTTGCTCGAATGTTACAAGGCAGCTCTGGATCACAACGTGGGTGATCGTATCGGTCCAACAAGTAAACAAGAACTTATGTTGGTTTACGCGGGCATGCTATTTGACAGCGATAACTTGAGATCGCGTGCCTTGGCTATATATTCAGAAGCCTATGCTGCAGATTCAAACGACTACAGAACATGGATGCCGCTCTACTTTCTTTTGCTCGAAATGGGTACGGCCACGGAACGATTGTCGCATCTGCGAGAGATTCTGCCTAAGTTGAAGATCGACCAAAGGCCTCTGAAATCGTTTCCACTGACTATTGAATCGCTCCAATTAGAGCTGCGTAATTTAGAGAAAGAAGTATTGCAGCCAGGTGCTGGGAATATACGTCCAGTCACCAAGGTCGTCGATAAGCCAGCTGAAATTTATCGACCTGAACCTCAGGTGGCAAAGGCAGCTGTCGTAAGCGAATTAGAAATCGCGCCGGAGGTACTGGATCTGGGCTTCCAGAGTCAAGAGGTAGCGGCAATGGATGTTCAGCCGGAGCAGCTGGCAGCAGTTGCCGGTGATTTTATTCCTGCCGTTCCATATATGGCGCCTGAATCCCGCCAATCAGAACGAGGTGGTCGACCCGTTGATCTACCGGTTCCACCTGATCTTGATTTAATATTGCCCGTTGACGATGCGAGTTCTGTCAGTGAGGCTGATGACGCTATCGAAGCGGCTGATGGGCTCTTCAAGATAGACTTGGAACCAAATAATCTGAGCCCTATTGTTGACGATGACGCCGAGGAATCGGAGGTGTCGAACAATGCCGCAGACGTCCTTAGTATCCAATCGGTCGATTTTGATAATGGCGACGACCTCGACCAAGATGAGGAGTCTCCGGCTGAAAGCACCGAAGACATTGCGGAGCCTGTGGGATTTGTACCAGTCGCTGGCGCAATAGAAATTCCACCTGTGAGTCCAAGCGATCAGAGCTCCGATTTCATCGTGGAAATTGCGGCGCCCGACGGTATCCAAGATGGTGTGTTCCAGTTAAATATACCGAAGGTACCTACGACTGAGGCTAGCAAGCCGGTAGCACCACCACCACCATTTGCTGTCAACCTCAACGATGATTCCATGACGGCGTCGCTGACTGGTACGCTTAGTCAGGTTGGGGAATCCACGGGAATTGATGTCTCGACGCAGTTTAGTGACGTGTCAGAGACCAGTGCGATCGATGTTGGGGAGATTTCGCGTACTGGAGGTCAGGATGGTTACACAGTGGGCATCGATCAGTCAGACGATGCGGCAGACTGGCGCGCATCGGTCATTAAAGGCGACTTTAACGCCGATTTAACTAGCAGGCTCATGCAGCAAGCCTTTGCGAGTGAGCTCGAAAAACATTTAGCCATCCAGTGCGTAGCCCTTGTGGCCGGTAACTGTGAGCGCTTATCAAACTGGCATTGGCGCGTATGGCGTAAGGCTGAGGAATATGGTTATCCTCTATCGGGTAAAGAACGATTCCCGAGTCGTTTGCGCACTCCAGGGTTGAATACGAGCCTTCATAAGCTCATATTGGCAACAGCAGTGGTTTTTGTCAGAGCTCACAATGACCGCTTTTCAATCGATTATTTGAAGCGGAAACTAAATATAGACGATGCGACTCTGGAGCAGCGTCGCAAACAACTTGATTGGGCCAAAGGTCGGTTTAAAGAAGTTGGGTTAAGTCTTTATACCGAACGTCTTAAGTTAAATAAATGCACCGTTTTCGATTTGCCTGGTCTTGGTGCTGAGCTGTTTTTTGAGGGTGGGCGGCGCTCCCTTTATGTTGACATGAAGCATTATAGTAAGATGCCGCCTAGTCATCTATTTCATCGCATTATTACTCTGATGTGGTCTGTGCAAATTAACTACTTTATTCCATTGACGCTAGACCCACGTAAAGAAGTTATGCCGCTCATAGCGGGTATTCATGAGCTGTTAAGTAAACAAGGGCTCTCGCGTCTTAAGCTTCAGTTAGCTGGAGCGGGGGGTATCGGTAAATATCTCCGCGACGTCGATCTCCGTCCCATCAGGTCTCTACACGAGAAGACAGGTATGCCCAACGAGGAGCAGGTCATCCAGCTTTGGGAATCAATGCGCACGCATATTTACCGCATGCAATTAGCCGAGACCCTCGATGTAGTTGGCTTTTTTGAGGCCCTCCTAGATAAGGATCTCCTGACTGCTAACATTCATAAGCATAGTGAAATCTATCAACGTTCGACCTATGCACGCGGATTGATAGAGTTCGTCACCAAGTTGAAGGTTTAGGCGACTTGAGAATTCAGCGCTGCATCAGATTTGTGGCGAGATTTTTGAACTCCTCCGCGAGCTTGTGCTTGGGACGGAAATGGACCAATGGTACGTGAGCTGCGTGACTCTCGCGCATCACTATCGAGGTCGAAAGAAAGGGCTCGAGCACGTTCAGGCCTTGACCGCGTAGATTTTCGATGGCTTCCGTAGGAAGTTTGGCTTGGGCCTGGAAATGATTGATGACGATTCCCTCGGCCACTAGATTAGGTTGGTGGTCTGATGCGACTTCATCAATTAACTCAAGTACTTGTATGAGCGCGTGGGCGCTGAAACTATCACAGTCAAAGGGGATCAGGACGCGATCAGAGGCCATGAGTGCGCTCATGCTGTAGAAGTTATGGGCTGGCGGTGTATCGAAGAACACGTCATCAAAGCCGAGATCTTGCACTAAGGCGTCGACGGCGTCCCGCAATTTGAAGATCTTGTACCGGGCCTCTAGTTTCGGCTGCAATTCAGCTAGCTCGCGTTCGGCCGGTATCAGCCACAGATTATCGAATTCGGTTTTGTAGAGGGCCTTTTTTAAACTGTCACCGAACAACTTGAAACTCAGAGTTGACTCGAAGAAGTCCCCAACCGTGTGGCTCACGTCAGCTGCCGCATCACCGAGCAAATATTGGGTGCTATTGCACTGGGAATCTAAATCAACGACCAGCACCTTGCGGCCCGCTTTAGCGAACGCTGCCGCTAGATTACAGGTGATTGAGGTTTTTCCCACCCCGCCTTTTTGGTTAAAGATGGCACGTTTCATAGCCGTTCCCCAACAAATCAGAGTTGTTTTGTCGGTGATTATGTCACAGACGCGTCGTCCCCGACAACATACTTTAGGATTCTGGCGGCATCGATAATGCCACGAATGTTGTCACCCTGTTTACTAACGCGTGGCATGAAATCAAAAGATGCGCCGAGAGAGGAGGGTGGGGTGTCAATCTCATGAGGCCTGAGGCCAATCACCTCGGAGATACCATCAACTATCAAAGCAAAGGTCACGTGGCACTCTTTCAGCACTACAAGACGCTCGCCCGCACTGCGAGCCCCCCGATTGAAGCCCATCAATTTCCGTACATTGATCACTGGAATTAAATTGCCGCGCAAATTGGTGATGCCGTCAATGTAAGGATCTGCATTGGGAATAAAGGTGATAGCAGGTACCATGGTAATTTCTTGAATTGCCTTTAAGGGGAGAAAGAAATGATCATCCCCAATGCATACGCCTATCACCTGTTCGCGTGCCTCAAAGTCGCCAATCTGTCCACCGTCTAAGTCCCCATGAATTTGGAAGATACTGGTGTCACTTAAACCACTTGATGCGAGTGAGGTTGGTAACGTACTTGCCTTCATGCCGACAGTCTCCTGAGTGGGCTGCGAAATGTTGAAGCTAACTCTGGAATGTCCAGCACCAGGACCACTTCACCGTGCCCCAGTACCGCCCCTCCGGCGACACACGCGACGTTTTGTAAAATAGGCCCAAGGGACTTTATGACCATCTCTTGCTGATTTAGTAACTGATCGCAGACGATACCGATCCTTCTCTCGCCAGTGCCGATGATCACTACGTAGAGGCGATCCTTACGCCTTGCTATGCGAAGTGCCTTGAGCTTGGCTGATGCGTCGATCTGTGGAGCCTGAGAGTACCAAGAAATTTCATCACGATACTCAAGACCCATAGCCTTATGGAGGTGTAGCAGTGGTAGAACGCGATCGTGCCACTTAATGACCTCTTGATCACCAATGACCTGAATATCATCAGGAGTAATGCGCAATGACTCGATGACTGAGCTCAAAGGTATAGCGAAAACTTGACCTTGTGCCTCAACAAGTAAACTTTGCAGGATCGATAAAGTAAGCGGTAGGCGGATTTCGATCGCGGTGCCTTGTCCGACTTCGGAGTCAATGTCGATCACCCCTTTAAGCCTGGCGACTTGGCGACGAACGACATCCATACCCACGCCCCGGCCGGAGAGTTCGGTAACTTGAGAGGCTGTTGAGAAGCCACTTTCAAAAATAATATTGAAGAGATCTTTGCGCGAAAGATTGCTGTCAGGTGCGATCATACCTCGTTCAATCGCTTTGCGTCGGATCATATCGGCATTGAGGCCTCGGCCATCATCGCGGACGGTAATTACAATTTGGTTGCCCTCTTGTTTGGCCTTGATACTTATGTGACCAACTTCTCTTTTGCCTAGGGCAAGCCTCTCCGATTTAGATTCAATCCCATGATCACAGGCGTTCCGAACTATGTGCAGTAGGGGATCAGCAATTGCCTCCACTATGGTTTTATCCAGTTCGGTTTGCTCACCAGCAAGTTCCAGGGTCAGACCTTTCCCAAGTTGTCGACTCAGATCGCGAACAACTCGGGGCATGTTTGTGAGGGCGTTGCTGATAGGTACCATTCTGATTTTCATGACGGTGTCATGAATCTCAGACATATGACGCCCAAAGAGCTGAAGGGTCTCGCTCATCTTACTTCCGAGGCGCGATTTCAGTTCCGAAGAGCGAAGATCATCCTCGATCGCGGCGAATCTAGTGCGGTCGATGACCAGTTCGCCAACTAGATTGACTAGCTTGTCTAACCTTTGGAGATCGACACGGATCGTGCCGTTTTCCTCGGTCTCGGTAGCAGAGGAGGGTAAGCGGCTGTCACCAGAGGGCAGTGTGTGGATGGGTGGATTTTTCATGGTCTGAATTTCAGACCTAACTTGGTCGAGGTCGTGCAGCAACTGATCAATGAGCTTACTATCTGGACGTACCTCACCACGGCGGAGCCGATCAAATTGGGATTCCAAGGCGTGTGTCAGTTGACCTATAACTTGCAGTCCGAGCATACCTGCGGCGCCTTTGAGATTATGGGCGGCGCGAAAGATACGGTCCAAGGAGTCTCGGTTGAGCTCAACTCGTTCGAGGTCCAGCAGCCCAGTGGCTATTTGCTGCATCATGTCATCCGCGTTAGCTAGGAAATCCCGCTTGATATCGTCGTCGAGTGAAAGCTCGGGAGAAGTGGAGGACGTGGTCACGACGGGTATCTGAGATGGTATCTCGATCGGTGGCGGCACGGACGTAGGTTCATCTTTAGCCCAGGCACTCAGCGCTCGGAGCGATGCCATCGCCGTATCGATTAGTGAGGCCAGGTCCGGATCTTTAGCTCTTTTTTGCGGTGGTAGTTTCGCGAGAGCCACCAGCTTGCCGTGAAGAGCCGGAAGATCGCGTTTGGCTAGTGCTGAGAAGGCCGTCGCAGTGAGAGCATCCATGCTCATGGCTGAACCTCAGTAGGCTTTTCGATTGGTCAAAAGGGAGATCCCTAGGAGGCTTTGGGCATAACGGCCTCGGTGAAGAGAAAGTAACTCTCCTCAAGGGCGTCGAACTCCAGGGTGTTGCCGCAGTTTTCACACTTAAATTCGGGTGCGTGTTTTGATACCAGGTGACTCAAGCTATCGGCTACGCTTATGAGGCGGTTCACCTCTCCTCCGCAACCACAGTAGTAGGGCGCAAAGAATGACTCCACCACACCCTTCCCGAGAGAGTCAGGTACCATATTGATTTGATCGATCATCGCCACGGAACACCTCGTGAACCGGAGCGAGCCTAGGTCGCCGATTTCGCGAACGAGGTATATCCACTCGCGAATACCGCATGAATTAAAGGTCGCTACGTCCTCAAGAATGAAGGTTATGTTGGGCTTAGCGATGCGCGGCACTTCGCGTTGGCGGAAGTGTTCGTCGACCTCACCGCAAAAGCGATACACCACCTCGTTTGCAGATTGTTGGATCTCGATCGTCAGGTTGCCGAAATCCACTGTGTTCGTAGCCATGCCAAGCGACTCCCGTTAAAGGACTTGTCCCATACAGGCTTTTCGGCCGGCGGCGCAGGAACTTGAGAGGGGGTAAGGACAATTTAGTATTTGCTTATAGATTTCATTTGGTTGCGCCAATCTGCGAGGCCGTGAGTAGAGCCAGTTGACCGGCTAGTTCCAGGCTGGCAGGTGCTAGGGTAGAGGTGATATCAGTTGGCTTATGCCAGTGCTCGAGATGGGCGAAGTCGATGATGTTGAGGGATGGAACGCCCCGCGCCAAAAAGGCCGTGTGATCGTCATCAATCTGTCCTGCTAGGGTATCGAACAGGTTTGGATAACCAAGCTGACTCCCCCCAGTCACCGCGAGTTGGAGCAGACTGGGCGTTGAAGATAGGTCGCGACTCAGCTTCAACCGCGGCGCCCCTACCATGTCGAGCAGAATCAATGCTGCCAGGTGAGGACCAGGTGACTTAGCTCTGGTTCCATCACCGTGAGGCCACAATGGAGAGCGTGGCATGCACAGTTTGCTCCCAGATTTATCGCCGCAAAACTCTAACCGACCGGCCGCGTGCCGACTGCCGTAAGTGTGGTCCACAATATGAGCCGGGTGTAAATATTCGCCATCAGTCCAATTGGGCAGCAAGGCTTCTTCGCCATCAAAAAACCAAGCGACTAGGCTGCAGGATGATCTGGTTTTGGGCTTGTGGCGTTGCACATAAGCCATCAACTGCAAGAGCAGCACTGTTGAAGATCCGCTGTCATTGGCACCGACGTAGCTACCCAGGCTCGTTCTTTTAGTATCGTAGTGCGAGGCCAGGGCAATCACACAGGATGGCGGGGGCTGTCGCTGTGCCTGCAACGTGGCAAGTATATTCTGTCCCTGATAATTCTCTGTGAGGCGGGCAACCCCAACGGCAGAGGAGCCGTCAGCAACAGGTACCGCGGCACTAAACTCCTCGAGCTCCGCCTTAAGACCATCGCTGCGCAACGATTTTTGTAACCATAACGCCAGCGCGCGCTGCCGCTTTGAGCCAAAGACATGCGGCTCCTTGGTCATTTCAGCCAGGTCGCGAGCCATGCGCGCGGGATCAATTTTAAAACCTTGGGCTAGCGCCAGCGCTGTTTGAACTTCGTGCGCATCGTCAGGCGCTCCGTTACTTGGTGGTGCGCCTGTCAGAGTGATCAGCCCTAAAATGAGGACACGGCCGCGGATCCAAAGTCGTCCGCGGCCACTATGCAGCTTATTTTGCTCGCCAGAAATAGGTAGCCGTATCGCCAAGCTCTTCCTCAATGCGCAGGAGCTGGTTGTACTTGCAGATGCGGTCCGTCCGCGATGCCGAACCAGTTTTAATTTGACCACAGCCGGTCGCCACTGCCAAGTCGGCGATCGTCGTGTCTTCAGTTTCGCCCGAGCGATGCGAGATAATAGCCGTAAATCCATGTGTGTGGGCCATGGAGACGGCCGCCAGGGTCTCGGTCAGCGTGCCGATTTGATTGAGCTTGATCAGAATGGAGTTAGCGGCTTTTTTGGTGATACCGTCGCGTAGGATTTTAGGGTTTGTCACGAAAAGGTCATCGCCTACGATCTGGACCTGATTGCCAACCTGCTTGGTTAACTCAATAAAACCAGCCCAATCGTGCTCGTCCAGGCCGTCCTCGATCGAGACGATCGGGTAGTTTTTAGTAATGTTTACGAGGAAATTGACCATGCCTGCGGAGTCCAGGGTCTTGCCCTCGCCACTCAGGTTGTATTTGCCCTTTTCGCAGAATGACGAGGCTGCCACATCAAGTGCCAGAGCGATGTCTTGACCAGGGGTCAGTCCGGCCTCGCGAATGGCAGTCATGATCACGTCAAGCGCCTCGGTGTTGGATTTCAAATCAGGTGCAAACCCGCCCTCGTCGCCAACGGCTGTGTTGAGTTTGCGGCTTTTGAGTACTTTTTTGAGTGCGTGAAATACCTCGGTGCCCCAACGGAGTCCCTCGCGGAAGCTCGGCGCTCCCACCGGTACGATCATGAACTCCTGAAAGTCCACGTTGTTATCAGCGTGGGCGCCACCGTTGATAATGTTCATCAAAGGTACCGGCAAGCGCCGCGCGTACGTCCCGCCCAAGTAACGGTAAAGAGGCAAACTCGCGAGTTCTGCCGCCGCCTTGGCCGCGGCCAATGAGACTCCTAGGATAGCATTGGCACCGAGGTTGCTCTTGTTGTCAGTGCCATCGAGCTGAATTAGCAGCTCATCCAGCGCGATTTGGTCAGTCACGTCGAGGCCTATCACTCGCGGGGCAATCCGCTCCTTGACGTTGCGGACGGCCTGGAGCACACCTTTGCCGCCATAGCGGCGGGTGTCATTGTCACGTAGCTCACAGGCCTCTAGTTCGCCTGTGGATGCACCCGAGGGTACCGCAGCACGACCGAAGTAGCCGCTTTCGGTTAGGAGTTCGACCTCAACGGTCGGGTTGCCCCGGGAGTCGAGAATCTCACGGGCGGTAACATGGGTAATGGCGCTCATTCGTGTCCTCTTATCAGCTGCTAGGGTTGACGGGCTGGGCGGCGGCATCCTGCCGACGGTGCCAAAAGCGCTTTAAGTTGTAGTCGGTATCGGCCCAAGTCTCAAGCCCTCGTCGCCGCCTTGCTCTGCCTCGATCAATCTTGTAGATTCGGGTCCGTAATCATCCTGCGGGTTAAATGAAAGGTCGCTATGCGCCACGCTCTACAATCGGAATCTTGGAAAAATCTTCTACCCGACACCATCGACTGGCTAGGCCAAGTCCAGCTCCATGCCACAGAAACCGCCGCTGGCGCTCACACGATAGTGGCCGTGAAGGGCAATGAGGACAACAAGGATGCATTTGTAATCAACGCGCCGAAACTCAATAGCGAGCTGGTACGCAAGATTAGTGCGGCAGCGACTGGTTTGGGCTGGAAGCCGAGCGCCGGTGCGCTGCACTTGGTCGTCGACGGGGCGGGTTTCACTTTGGTCTCGCAGTCGGCAGTTAAAGTGCATGCTAAGCAGACAGCGCGGCAGCTTGGGCTCGACGCGGCAAAAGCCACCAAGGATCTCAAGATTGCGCACCTCGCATTTGCGGCAGCAGATGGGCTGACGGCCACGGAAGTTCTCGACGGCTACGTCAGTGGTCTTTACACATCTAACGCTTTCAAAGGAACGCGGAAAAAGGACCTGGCTCGTTACCCGGCGCAACTTAGCCTGGTGGGTGCTGATGTCTCGGCTGAGCTACTGGCGCAGCATCTTGCTTTTGCCAAAGCACAGGCGTTTACGCGCTTTTTGCAGGACGCTCCGGCCAACTACATGAATCCCATCAAGCTAGCAGAGGTTGCCAAGCAGATGGCTGAGGAGGCCGGCCTCAAGACCAAGATTCTCGATAAAGAAGCGATGACCAAGCTGGGTATGGGCTCATTTCTGAGCGTATCCGATGGAGGCAGCACGGAGCCACGCACGATCGTGATCGAAATTGACGGGCACGATAACAGCCGCACGGTAGCACTGGTGGGCAAGGGTCTTACCTTTGACTCTGGTGGTATCAGTATCAAACCATCGGCTGGCATGGAGGAGATGAAGTACGACATGTCTGGCGGTGCTGCCGTGCTTGGAGCTGCCTATTATTTCGGACGAGTTAAGCCACCGGTGCGCGTTGTTTGTTTAGTCGGTGCCACCGAAAATATGCCTTCCGGCACTGCCACTAAACCGGGCGATGTGGTCCGGGCGATGAACGGTAAGACCATCGAGGTGCTCAACACTGATGCCGAGGGTAGACTAGTTCTGGCGGATGTACTCCACTATGCCATCAGTGAATACAAGCCCGAGCTGACGATCGACATTGCTACCCTTACGGGCGCCGTGCTGATGGCGCTAGGATGCGTTGGTGCGGCAGTCATGTCCAACGATCAAGCTGCTGCACATACTGTTATCGAAGCAGGAGCAACCGAGGGCGAGCCCTTGTGGCAGTTACCGCTGTGGCCAGAGCTGGAAAAAGAGACCAAGGGTGATGTTGCCGACCTCAAAAATATCGCCAAGCCCAGTGTCAAAGGCGGGACCATCATGGGCGGCCTGTTCTTGAAGGAGTTCGTCGGTACCTCTAAGTGGGTCCACCTTGATATTGCCGGCACAGGTTGGAACTGCCAAGCTTTAGGTTATCCGGCGAGCGGCGGTTCGACGTTCGGTCTACGCACATTAGTGGCCGCTTGTTTGAAGTTTAACCAATAGTGTGTCGCTAGCTGCTCGGACACAACTTGAGGAGGTATTGCTATGCATAGAACGATTGCCAATCTACCAGCTTACCTCCAGAAGTACTGTGTTGAGCAGCAACCAACTAAATACTCATCACGCGATCATGCCGGCTGGCGCTATATTATGCGGCAGTCGACGCATTACTTTAAAGAGCACGCGGTGCCCATCTATCTTGAAGGGCTGCGTCGTACTGGGATTACTACCGATCGCATTCCGCATATCGCGGAGATGGATGCAAGGTTACGCGAGCTAGGGTGGGGTGCTGTGCCCGTACAGGGCTTTATCCCACCCGCGGCCTTTCTCGATTTCCAGGCGCGGCGTATTTTGCCGATAGCCTCGGATATGCGTTCGGTGGACCACATTCACTATACACCGGCACCTGATATCGTGCATGAAGCAGCCGGTCACGCACCAATCCTGGCCAATCCAGAGTACTCTGAATATCTGCAGATGTACGCAGCAATGGCCAAAAAGGCTATTTTCTCGGGCGAAGACCTCAAGCTCTACGAAGCGATTCGGCGCCTATCTGATGTTAAAGAAAATCCGGATTGCACCCCGCGGCAGATTGAGGAAGCGCAAGCCGCCTTGCAGGCGGCAACCGCCGCAATAACTTATGTGTCCGAGGCCGCGAAGGTGGCGCGGATGAATTGGTGGACTGTCGAATACGGATTGATAGGAGATCTCAAGGCACCAAAAATATATGGTGCTGGCCTGTTGTCCTCCGTTGGCGAGAGTCAATCTTGTCTCAGCGCTAAAGTTAAGAAACTGCGCCTGACGCTTGCCTGTATCGATACCAGCTACGACATAACCGAACCGCAACCTCAACTCTTCGTTGCCGAGGATATCAACCATCTCAAAGCGGTACTCCTGGAATTCGAACAATCGCTATCCTACCGTCGTGGTGGCAAATACGCTATTGAACAGGGAATTGCTGGGGCCACCGTAACGACCACTACGCTGGATTCCGGTATTGAGATCAGCGGTGTCCTAGCTGGGTTTGCACCAGCAGATCACATGGAAGTGGCCTTTATGCGGTGGCAAGGTCCCGTGCAGTTAGCGATTGGTGGATCCGAATTACCGGGTCAGAGCACGGCGCATCATCCGAGTGGCTTCAGCACCCCCTTGGGGCGCGCTCAAAGCCTGAGCGACAGACCTCTGTCTAAGGCGACAGACAGTGATTTGCAGCGGCTCGGGATCAAGGTTGGTAGCCATACGACTCTCATGCTGACCAGTGGATTTCAAGTGACTGGGCAGGTAGCTTCGATTTTGCGGCGGGACTCTGGGGATCTTGTGATTATCAAGTGGAAGGATTGCACCGTCAAGCGCGGTGAAGATACGTATTTCGAGCCCTCATGGGGCGATTTTGACATGGCCGTTGGCGAGTTGGTGACGGCCGTTGCCGGTGGACCGAGCGATGCTGAGCGTTACGGCGCGCATGATGTGGGTACGGCGGAATCTAGTCCAGCCCGCACCTCGCCATTTACTAGCGATGAGATTGCAATCTTTCAAGCTTATGATGCCGTACGTCAGTTACGCGATCAGGTGAGTAACAAAGGCGATGCGTCCAGGTTTGTGGCACGGTTGAAAGAGGTCGCCGCAATTTTTAGCAATAAATTCCCAGATGAGTGGTTATTGCATTTGGAGATCATTGAGCTAGCGCGGCAGCTCGGGGTAGACTTGCCAGCTAACGAAATGCTTTTGAGTGGGCTGGTAGCCACAGCTGCGGCCGATAAACAGTGGTTGATTCGACAAGGTCTAGCCCTGGCTGCTCATCACGCCTAGCGTGAGAAAGAGAGACTGATTTACATGATGACTATCACGCGTGCTTTTGAGTTTTGTAGTGGGCATCGACTCTACCGACCGGATTGGGACGAAGAGCACAATCGGGCCGTTTTTGGTCTCTGCTCGAATCCCGCTGGTCACGGGCACAATTACACTCTTGAGGTCAGCGTTACTGGCCCCCTCGACCATGAGACGGGTATGATCATGAATCTGCGGCAGCTCAAGGAGGTTGTTAAGGAGAAGGTCATTGCTGATGTCGATCACAAGAATCTCAACGTCGATGTGGCATGGATGAAGGGAGCTATCCCAACGACCGAGGTGTTTGCTGATAAAATTTGGCAACGTATTGAAGCGGTCCTAAAAAAAGAGGCGCCTCACGTCGTGCTCGAGGAAATCGTATTGCACGAGACTGCGAGCAACCGTGTCCGTAAACGGCGGCAGTCATGATGCAGACCCCCTTCAGTCTAGGTGGCTACACAGCGCTGATCACCGGTGCTGGCTCAGGTATAGGTGCGGCAACGGCACAAGCTATGGCACACAGCGGTGTAGCGACATTGATCTTGGTAGGTCGTGACCGTGCCAAATTAGAGCGGACTGAGGCCGCAGTAGCGCAACTAGGGACGGCAAAGACGCATCTGATCGCTGCCGATCTAAGTCTTGAGACGGATCGCCAGCGGGTGATCGCCGAAGTTGTTGCCGTAGGACGGCTAGATGTGCTCGTCAATAACGCCGGCTATTTCGGCGGCCAACCACTGCGTGAGTTGACCGTTAGTCAGTGGCAGCAAAATTTCGATATCAACGCCCTGGCCCCCGTGATGCTCACAAAAGGTATGGTTGATCTTTTGGCTAAGTCAGGTCGTGGTTCTGTCATCAACGTTAGCTCAACTCTAGCCATTAAAGCGATTCCTGGAGCGGCAGCCTACAACGCAAGTAAAGCGGCGCTGGGGCAGTTGACGCGCACTCTGGCTTTGGAGTTGGGTTCAGAACGCATCCGGGTCAATGCCGTACTGCCAGCGATAGTCGATACGCCTATGTACCGAGGCCGCTATCCTGACGAAAAAAGTTACCTCGCGAGCGTTCCCGATGTAGACAAACTGCATCCGATTGGGCGGATGGGCCAACCAGAAGACATAGCCTGGGCTGTAGTGTTCCTCGCCAGTCAAGCAGCTGGTTGGATCACGGGTGTAGAATTGCCGGTTGATGGGGGCATGCTAGCGACTTAGTAGGCAGTCGCTCGGCCCGTTAACCGGCCGTCCCTCTGACCCTCAGCAAACTGCCGTTTCCTAGGTCAAGATCCTCGGATTTGAATTTAGGATGAATCTCGGCTGTCGGATACGCTGCGCTCCGACCAGTGAACCTCTGAATCACCACAGATTTGCTGGCGAAAATCTGCTGGACGGTCACTTCACCCAGTTTTTCTTCGGTAGTTTTAACCTGCTCTCTGGCCCGTGTGATGGTGACTTTTGGTAAGGCAGGACTGACGCGCGGCGCATTTCTTTTGCATAGACTCACGCGCGCGCGCTCGACCTTGGCTCCATTCGCTGTAGGAGTAAGTAGGTAGTGGACGATGGCGAGGGCCGCCGTTTCGAGTAACTCAAAGCGTCCGGCGTGCATAATGAAGCTAACTTGCTTGAGCAGCTCTGAGTAGTCGATCGACTTGCTCAAGTCACCTTTGTGTCCAGCCTCCTCTAAATCGAGGCTTAAATCGATACTCATATCAACCGGCTGCGGCAGCAGGCGCTCTGGGGGCAGGATGCCGACAATGACATTGACCCGGATACGGCTTAACTGAATTTTATCTGTTAACAATGCTTTAAACCTCGTTAATCCCTACAAGCTGAGACAGCTCGCGCAGGGAGATCAGGTTGCGATGAACCAGTGCCTTGAGCCTAGTCGATAGGGTACTTCGCGACATGCCAATGGTCTGTGCTAATCCACGTAACGACAGTCGACCTGGTCGATCTGCCACCTTGCGGGTGATGTCAAGGAGTAGCAAGTCACAGAGGTAATCGTAAGTATAACGGCTGTCCGCGCTCCACGGTAGTACGATCTGGTCCCGAGTCTCCGAAGGCCCGTCGGATCTCGGGTCCGGGCTGCCGACGCGGTCCTGAGTGGAGGGCCTCTGATCTCCGATTTCGTCCCAGATACGCTCAGGTATGGCAAGCGGAGTTAATAGTTTGTTGACGTGCTGCTCCGTCATGGCTCTGAGGCAATTGCGCAGCTCGCGGATATTGCCTGCACGCCAGCTAACACCGCAGAGTGCCGTGAGAGCTGGACCACTGATGGTATAGGGCCCGCCGGCCATAGTGTCGCAAAAGTGCGCGACCAATGCCGGAATCTCGTCAGGGCGTTCCCGCAGGGGAGGCAGCACAATTTCCGTCTCGCGTAGACGCTGCCATAGGTCGGCCCGAAATTTCCCTTGCTTGACCAGCTCAGCGAGAGGCTCGTTAGTGGCGGAGAGTACGCGCAGGTCTACCTGAACTGGTTTAGGAGACCCCACGCGTAGCAAAGTCTTATTCTCTAAGACGCGTAGTAGTGCGGTTTGTGCCGCAGGCGAAAGTGTTGCAACTTCATCCAAGAAAATCCAGCCACCAGACGCACTTTCTAAAAGTCCACGTTTGTCCGTAGTGGCGCCAGTAAAGGCTCCTTTGATGTGCCCGAAAAGTTCGCTTTCAAGCAGGCTTGGCGTAATGGCGCCGCAGTTTACCTTTATGAATGGGGTGCCTTCATGCAGCGCCTGGCCTATCAAGTCGGCCACCACCTCTTTACCAGTACCCGATTCACCGCTGATAAAAACTGCCGACACAGCTGAATCAAGTAGCCTCGGGATGCGCACACTAATACTTGCTATCGTCGCTCCCACTGGTTGGTCTGCATTTTTAGAATTGGCAACCGCCAGGGATTTTTTTGCTGGGCGCTTTAAACTTGCTAACTGATAAGAATTGAGCACGCGGAGGCTGAGCTCGCCCCTATCGGAGCGTTTTGATAGGAAGTCGTCAGCCTGAGCATTCAAAGAATTTTTGATAGTCGTCACGTCATCGGCACTTGAGCACATTAGAATCACTGTGCTTGGTAGTTTTTCTCTAGTGCTACCCGCTAGCTGAATGCCGTTGGTGTGCTCATCATTGATGTGGACGTCGAGAATCACCACATCGGGCTCGTGATCCAATGCAGTGATAAAATCGCCAGGTTTGGACACGCTGGTCACCTGGAACTGACAGTCAAGGGCATGGTTTTCCAGCGATGTTTTGATGCGCTCAAGTTCGAACGGATCGTCATCAAGATGGAGAACTTTCAGTGTGAGAACTGACGTGGGCACAATCACCTCAATGCTTGGCGTGGGGTCTTTTGGTATGTAGCAGTTGCCAAGCCTTGCGATCAAAATTAGCGAGCAAAGATCGCTCTACTTCAGCGATCGGTGTCCATTTAATGGCGTGTAGCTTGGGGTGCTGGTCGCTCACAAGTACTTCAACCTGAATACGATGTTTCGTAATCGTGTGCTTAAACCTACCGATTGTGCTCATGGATTGGCGATTTTTTTGCAGCCAAAGTTGCAGGGATGAATCCTCGGGCCATCCGTCTGCCTGCATGGCGACTTCGTTGTGGTCTATCATCGTGAGGAAGCCGGCAGTCCCACGCAAAAATCTAGCGGTAGCCGGTCTTTCGACGAGGCCAATCTTGCCGTCTCGCAACAGGATCACAAGTTGCGCGCGCCGATCGATGGGTGCTCCCGACTTAATTTTAGCCGCCGGCGCTAACGATTGGCTGCTGCGTTCATAGGCGAGGCAATGTCGTTTCAGGGGGCAGGCAGCACAGTTAGGTTCGCCCACGGTACAGATGGTCTGACCAAGCTCCATCACTGCCTGATTAAAATCACCGGGGTGATCGTGGTCAAGTAGCTGCTGTGCTAGGCGCTTGAATGCGCGTTTAAGCCGCGGTTCATTCGGCGGTAGCCGTAGATCCAAAAGGCGGCAAAATACCCTTTCGACATTGCCATCAACCACGGCCTCGGCGACGCCGAAGGCAATGCTGCTAACCGCGGCTGCAGTATAGTCGCCCACGCCAGGTAGAGCCCTCCAGGCGGCAAAAGTTTGCGGCCACGCACTACCCGCGTCTACGAGTTGACGAGCGGCTTTGTGCATGAAACCGAAGCGCCGATAGTAGCCAAGCCCACGCACGGCCTCACGTACCTGACCTTCGTCAGCCGCTGCAAATGCGCTCAGGTCCGGAAACTGATTCAGGAATCGATGATAGACGGGAATCACGGCCTTAATCACCGTCTGCTGCAGCATGATCTCACTGATCCAGACGACGTAAGGATCACCAGACTTTTGCCACAAGGAGCGCCAGGGTAAATCGCGTTTGTGGCGCCGATACCAGTTGAGCAGGGACTTACGCGGCGTGGGGCATGAAAATGGCCAGCGCAAATCTTCTACCGCTAAAAGCGGTGACTTCGCGCTGGCCACTTGAATAGAGTTGAGACTCACGCTTCGCTTGCAGCTCCAGCATCACCTTTACGCGCAGAAGGGCGTTTAGCGGCAGCTTTTTTAGGTGCAGCTTTTTTGGCCTTGGCGCCAGCTTTCTTGCCCTTGGCAGCGGACTTGCCGAGACGACCGCGAGCGGTAGCGAGATTGCTACGCACTTTCTTTTCGAGGTCGGTCAGATCGAGTCCAGCCTTTTTTGCGGTGTTGTTGAGCTCGTGAACGAAGCGGTTGATGGTGGGCTCCAGCTTCTTCAGCTTTTGCTCAACCAGGTGCTCGACTTCCTGGCGCTTGGCTTGGATGCTGTCCTTGTTTGCAGCCGTCTTTGCCTTACTGACCAGATGATCTGTCTCTTGCTTGATCTTCTTTTGAAGCTGCTTAACGTCTTTTTGAAAGTTACTCAAGAAATCGCTCAGGGGTTTTTCGATTGCCATAGTCTTGGTACTCCTTTAAGGCTGACGGCGGCACTAAACTAATAAAATCCATTTCTATTGTTAAGGCGACTTGCCTTGTCGGTCAAGTTCTTAGGGCACTTCTTTAGTTACCGCGTAAATGCTGGATTCCGTTTATCGAGGAAAGCACTGATTCCCTCCTCAGCCTCATTCCCCGAAAAACAATGGGCAAAACTCGTTGCCTCCGCATTTAGGCCAGCATCAAGAGTCATAGCATACGCTTCGCGTACCAAACGTTTACAATCGGCCACGGCCATCGGGCCGGCTGCCAGTATTGCTTGAATCACCTTGCCAACTTCTGCCTCTAACTTGTCGTCATCGACCACTCGTGATGCAAGTCCCAACTGATGGGCTTCGGTACCGCTAACGGTCCGACCACGGCCACAAAGCAGCATATCCATCGCCACGTGCATACCGACGCGACGCACCAGGCGCTGTGTACCACCGAATCCGGGAATCAGCCCAAGATTGACCTCAGGCTGGCCAAACTTGGCATTGCGCGAGGCGATGACGATGTCACAAGCCATAGCGAGTTCGCAGCCGCCACCGAGCGCGTAGCCCTGAACTTTTGCGACAGTCACAAAAGGCGATGACTCTAGTGCCTTGGTAATCATTTGCCCCGTCCGGGCAAAGGCTCGTGCTTCTTCTGGCGCGAAAGCCTGCATCGCCGCGATATCAGCACCGGCCACAAAGGCGCGTTGCCCAGCTCCCTCAAGCACCAAAACGCGCGTCTGGTCGGCTGATAACATGCCGCCGTAAAGGACTTGCTCTAGCTCTTCAAACACCTGTGTATTGAGCGCGTTCAGATGATCGGGGCGATTAATGGTGATGCGACAGACGGCGCCTTGTTGGTCAACGATCAGTGTTGCGAATTCGGGTTCAGTTGTCATCAGGGAGCCTCGCCATTTAGAGTTGCGGTTAGTAAGTATAGACTCCGCGCTTGGTTTTACGCCCTAAAAAGCCTGCCTCTACATACTTTTTCAAAAGTGGCGATGGGCGGTATCGGGGATCGCCAAGGCCGTTATGCAGCACCTGCATGATCGCAAGGCAGGTGTCTAGACCAATGAAATCGGCAAGAGCCAGTGGCCCCATAGGCTGATTGGTGCCAAGGCGCATGCCTTTGTCGATATCCTCGGCCGTGGCGACGCCCTCCATCAGGGCGCAAAAAGCCTCGTTAATCATCGGCATCAGGATCCGGTTGACGACGAATCCAGGATAATCCTGACTGCGTGACACCTCTTTACCGAGTGCATGACAAAGAGCCAAGATCCTGCCAGTCGTTGCCTCAGATGTGGCCATCCCGGGGATTACCTCGACCAGCTTCATCAAAGGTACGGGATTCATAAAGTGCATACCAACGACCTGGGTAGGTCGGGAGGTTGCTGCAGCCAGGCGCGTGATCGGTATCGACGACGTATTACTAGCGATGATGGCGTTTGGGCCTAGAAGCTTATCCACTTGAGTCAAAAGACGCGTTTTAAGCGTCTCGTCTTCTGATACGGCTTCGATCACGAGGTCTGCGCCAGCCAGATCACCAATGTCCGTCGCGTAATGAAGGTGTACGCTTGCCTTGGCGGCATCGACCAACCCCTTGGCTTCGAGCTTAGCGAGACTTGCGGTAATGCCGGCTTTGGCTCTGTCGAGTTGCGCTGCGGCGTGGTCGACCAGGGTCACATGGATGCCGTTCGATGCGCATACCTGAGCGATTCCACTACCCATTTGGCCTGCACCCAGGACACCTATGCGGTTGAAACCGTGTTGTAGCATATCGTTTACCTCCCCAAAAAAGGCTAGGCTCGCCTTTTGATCCTGACTCGCGAGCGCCAATGCATCGTGGTATAGACTCGCCCATGTGGTTACCACCTATTCGCCTATCAAATCTATATATGTCTGAGATTGCCGCCCTATGGCCAGCGGAGCTACCACTGGTTTGTCTTGGCCGCGGTGGGCGTTTTTTGACGGTGGCGACCCATTTTCGCGAAGTCCCGTGGGCAGAGTTTGCTGCGCTGGAGATTCGCTCCCCCCGTCAGGACTCAGGGCCCATGCACAGTGGCTATATTGGGGTCCTCAGCTACGATCAGTTTGCAGACTTACCGCATGACGTTGCAGGTGCGCCCCCTCGCGTTGTGCGGGTGGAATCGGCTCTGGTTTATGACCGCGTGGAGGGTAAACTCTACGTGCCGCGGCAGTCCGAGGCACGTCAGCCTGGGGATGTCTGGGTTGATGCTGCGGCGTTAAGTGAACGGCTCGTGCAGAGCTGCTCCGTCATGCCGCACTTTTGCGACGCTCTACAGCTAACGCCCGCTATTTCCGACGACGCCTACGAATCTCTGGTCGATCGCGTGATCGAAGATATTCGGGCAGGACGGTATTACCAGCTCAATTTACTCCGCTTTTTTGATCTGCGTGAGCGCCTACAGCGCCGCGAGCTGGTGGCACGTATGGACCTTTGCGGCGGTGTCATGAGTGGCTACCTGGAGCTTCCTGGTCTCACCTTGATGTCTCTGAGTCCTGAGCGCTTTGTCACGGTCCAAGCCGGCAACGGTGCTCCAGAGATCGTGACCTATCCCATCAAAGGTACGGCACCGCGTCACGACGGTGACCCGTTAGCTGATCAAAAAGCTGCGCTTCATCTGACGGCAAGCACCAAGGATCGTGCCGAGCTTGCCATGATTGTCGACCTCATGCGCAACGACTTGCAGCAGGTATGTCGCTTGGGTTCCGTAAAAGTCGATGAGCATGCCGCATTGATAAGTGCCTGTGGCGTCCATCACCTGCAGGCTAAGATTCGCGGCGCACTGGCAACGCCGCTCAACTGGGGGGCGTTACTGCAAAAGCTCTGTCCGGCTGGGTCAATCACAGGGGCACCCAAGCGTGAGGTGATGGCCGCCATCCGTCAGTTTGAGGGCAGAGCCCGCGGTTACTTTATGGGCCATATGTTCTCCCTTAGCGACGACGGTGCATGGGACTCTTCGGTCCTGATAAGGACCTTTGTAGGGCGGGGTGACGGACAGTTTGCTTATGCCGCCGGCAGCGGGCTAGTTATTGGAAGCGATCCCGTATCTGAGCGCCTAGAGATTGCCGCCAAATGTCGGGCAGCCACGCAGCACGCGGTGATGGAAGAATACAAAAACATGGCCTCAGATGCCGGAGGATTTACTTATGGATTCCAAGAAAATTTGTGAGCATCTCAGAAGTTTTGCCGCTGCTCGGGACTGGGATCAGTTCCATACGCCGAAGAATTTAGTGATGGCGCTAAGTGGCGAGGTAGGGGAGCTTACAGAAATTTTCCAATGGTTAACTCCCGAGCAAAGTGCTGCCGTCACGGCGACACCAGCGGTGGCAGAGAATGTCCGCGATGAGTTAGCCGACGTGATGCTTTATGTGCTGCGTTTGTCCGATGTGCTCGGCGTTGATCTGGAGGCGGCGATTTGGGCTAAGCTTGCCAAGAACGCAGCAAAATATCCGGTTGATCTGGCTAAAGGGCGAGCGACGAAATATACGGAGCTTAAGGAGCCTTGAAAGGCTGAAGGATTGGCTTTTTACGAGGCTAAATCGACTGCAGTAGCTGGGGTTTCCTGCATGTCTCTGGGACGCAAAAAAGCCTGCTGGAGTCAAAAGCGGCTTATCAAATGTAAGCCAATAAAATCTTCCAAGTACCTGAAAATAAACAATAATTAATAATGATTTAAGTTTTGCGCTAACTCTTCCGAAAGCGCTAATGAACGGTGCTGGTGGGCTACCCATAGGAAGGCTTGGCATGAAACGATTCGCGCTCATGACGTTGCTTGGCATCGCGCCCCTCTCCGGGTGCGGAGCTCCGTCGAAGTCTGCCGCGTCGGTTAGTGCGCTTTTCAGCCAGCCCGCGACTTTGCAAGGCACGCTGACACCACTTTGCAAGTATTTGCGTGAGAGGACAGAGGCTCCATCGGTTAAAGACTTGACCATGCAGATCGGTGACTGCCCTCTGGCTGGAGAGGGGGCACAGAACTACGCGGGCCTCACCACCTTTAGATTTGTGAACGCAGATGGCACGGCGCTAGGAGACGGCACTCCAGTGAGCTCCCAAGCCGAGGCTAGCAAAGTCCGTAGCTCAAACCCCGAAGACCCTAAAGTCATCTACCGTGCCTACCGCGCCCAGGTATGGCTCAATCGTTCGATACTGGACCTCGCTGGTGTGCTCTCGTCTTTCATGAAGAACAACAAAAATGCCGCGGCAGGCGAGGTAAAGCTGCCCGAAAGCGAACTTAGCAAACTGAAAAATTTAGCGACGACTAAGGTCACCCTGGCCAAGCCTCCCGTCCTCGACATGGACAACTTAACGCTAGACGCGAGCATCGAAATTGAGATGAGCGGCATCGTTAAAGCGTACCAGCAGATCGATATCAGCGGTCAATTATTCGAAAACACTTTTGCCGTGGTGGCACGCTCGAACAATGGGGTGCCCTATGCCAAGTCGATTTTGCACAGTATCGAGACCGTGGTGTTGTTCACGCCATTTGCCGGTGATACCTACGTCGATGTCTTTATGGCGATTAACATGTACGACTTCGGTGTCAGCTCCATCATCGACAGCCAGATGGGTGCGATTTTAGGCACAGTCATGAAGGGTACGCTAGATTCGGTACTAGCAGTGAGGGCTAACTCATGAAACTTTGCGCGAGCAGATTCGTGACTAAGATGGGACTGCTAATGCTCCCCGCCTGGGGCTGTACCAGCGGGTCGGATGATTCTGTTTTTAGCTCGATTGGTAATCAGCAGAGCAAGCCGCGCGTCACGCAGATTTCAGATGCCGAACGCCCAGGGCTCGACATGAAGAAAGCGACTGAGCTTGTCAGTGTCACCTACGATATTTTTATCTTCAACCAAACTCGCTACTCTGAGTACCAGGAGGAGCTGAAGAGAAACCCTGCTGCGGAGCCGGATACGCTCTGTATTGGTGAAGCCTCTGCCAAAGTGATGTCTGACTTTACTCTCGGCAAGTTAGGAGCCTCGATCAACTGCATGGGTATAAAGGTTGACGATATCAATCTCGCAGCAATGGTCGGTGGTAAAAATGCGGAGAGCTTTATCTCGCTGGATAAGCTTACGGCCGCCGATAAAATGGTGTCGGCTTCGCGGATCGGAAAGGTCGATTTTGCTCCAGCACGTCCGTTGCTGATCGGACCGATTGTTCAGGATCCTCGCGAGTACTTGGGGTTTGAGCGTGAAATTGCTTCGACCGCTACGCAGAGCGATGCGGCAACGGGCAAACTGACTACGGCAAATGGTAAATTCAACGTCAAGGTCTTCGCTGCCAAAAACTCCAAAGGTGAAGATGTCGTTCTGAAGAAGTACCAGCGTGATGGTGATGCCAACATAAAGTTTGATAAAGTTTTACACTGGGGCATCACGGCAACAGGCTATGAGACACTGCCAGTAGCTGAGACGTTGGCCTTTAAGAGTATCGAGTATTACTGGAACACCAACCCCATTATGGTGCCCATGGTCGTTGTTACAGGGAACTTGCGCGAATTCATAAAATTAAATGATACTCTGGGAGATGTGGCTAGCCAACTTCTAGGGGAGTTAAGGATCGAACTGCAGGTTAAACAGTACAAGCTCTAAACCACCGCTTCCCTGAACGAGACCCTCTTGTTACCATAGCCAGATTAACTCACGATGACATGAGTGAGAATCTGGTGGGATCAACTAAATCTACTTTGTTTTTGGCGATGATTTTGGGTTTTGGTGGTCTTCCCAAGGCTTACGCTGACCCTCTGCTTGGCCAAGCTATGGCGGCATACTCGACGGCAGAGGCAGCTGACGCTAACCCAGCTAATGCGGCTTTTCTTGAGCAGCACCAGGCGGTCTACATTGCCGAGTTTCTCCGGGATGAGCAGATCAAGGTTCGCTACCCAGGCTTTGATCCGGTAACGGTGAGTAACTCAGGGTTTAACGCGCCAATTACCAAACCTGCTTTTATCTACAAAATGACGCCACGTATCGGCATCGGTGGATTTTACATTCCTGCGATCCCAGTTTCGGTCAACGTGAAGAAGCCGAAGATTCCAATCGTCATTCTTGGAGCGCAAAACTTTATCGACCTCAGCGTTAACGCTAAAGTTAATGGCGTCGGTGGAGGCACCTTTGGCTACAGGATTAACGAGCGACTTGGCATTGGGCTTGGCGCCACGTACCAGGCGGCGACATTTAAAGCTAAGATGACGTCCTCTTCGGACAATAGTCTTCTAGCCGATGTCGATGGCTCTGGGAGTCAGACTAGTGTGATCGTCGGCGTTCGTGCGGTCGTAGTTCCCGGTGTTCTGCAGGTCGGTGTTGCCACTGATGTCATGAGTCAGCAAAAAGTTAGCTTAAACGTTAAATCTCCCCTCCTCGATGGTACGGGCGTTGACGGTGGCCTCGGTAACGCCGGGGATGCTTTTAGCGGCAGTAAATCATTCAGTTCTATCTTGCTCGGAGCGCAACTCGGGGTAGGCCATAGAGTTAGGATCTTAACTGACCTGCGTCACAATCGTGTAGATAAATCACAAACCGGATTTTCCCTCGTAAGTCTCAAGCAGTCTAAGCAGGATCTCTATGATACGACGTCCGTCAGCGCTGGGGCTATTATCAGCGCTATGCCTCGCCTCAATTTGCTCATGGGTATCCATGCCGAGCCAAGTAATATAGGGCCAGGACAGCGCGGTGATAATCCATTGATTGGTTTCGGTACCATCAACTTGGTACAAATCATAGCTGGTCTGACGCCCTTGACTCCGTACACGATGGTTGCCACCGGGATTCAACTAGGACTGATCCAGAAAGCTGTACGTCGTACCTCCCCCGCACACAGTCGGGAAAAGGGCTACTATCAATTGGTTGTTGAAGCAGGTCTTACCTACACCTATAGCTCGTTGGGTATAGACAGTAATGGTGAGCTACCGGGTGCTTATCTTTATCGCAAAATTGGCATCCCGCTCGGATTCATCTATCGCTTCTAGCTAGGACTTGTCGTCACGATTTTGTGATGTAGTGGACGACACCAAACTGACTTGTGTCGGTTTCTCTGGTTTTTTACTACGCCTTTTGGCGATGGGCCTTTTGCCTTGTTGTCGCATGGGATTGTGCTTAATAGCAATGTCGTAGGGTATCGATTGGATGCCACCTTTACGGGCAAATTCAATAAATTTGAGCTGAGATCTGATTTCAGGCTCATTATTGCCGCGTTTCCTAAGGCTGTATTTACCCTCTGGCGAGAGCACACGCGCCTTAACGTTATCGCTCCAGGCAGTCTCCAGAACTTCCGTGATAAGTCGTGCCTTTATTTCTTTTTGTTCAATGGGGAACGCGATCTCAATGCGGCGATCCATGTTACGCGGCATCCAGTCTGAGCTGGCAAGAAACACTTTATGTTCGCCTCCAGCGTGGAAGTAAAAGATGCGCGAATGCTCGAGGAATCTGTCGACGATCGAGATCACTTCGATGTTTTCACTGAGTCCGGCAACTCCGGGGCGCAGGCAGCACATACCGCGAATAATCAGCCGTATTTTCACCCCGGCTTGCGATGCCTTGTAGAGTGCATCGATGATGTCTTTGTCTACCAGGGCATTCATTTTAGCCATGATAAAGCCGTCGCCACGCGTATTCTGACCAATAATTTCCTGCTCAATAAGATGCAGTACCGTGAGGCGCATGTTCAGGGGGGCGACTGCTAGTTTTTCGATCTTTTTAAGGATGACTTCTTCAGGGATCTTATGTACGCCAGTCAGGACGTCAAAACCCGTGATTAAATTGAATATGGTAGAAATATCGCGACCGATACTTTCGTCCGCGGTGAATAACCCAATGTCTGTATAAAGCTTAGCGGTGCTCGAATTGTAATTGCCCGTCGACAAATGGACATAACGAACCAATCGCTGCTTCTCGCGGCGGACGACGAGCGTGGCCTTGCAGTGCGTCTTTAAGCCGACAAAACCGAACACCACGTTGGCTCCAGCCCGCTCGAGGCGGCGTGCCCAGATGATATTGTTGCGCTCATCAAACCGCGCCTTGAGCTCGACCACCGCCGTGACTTGTTTGCCATTTTCAGCAGCTGTAATCAGAGCGTCAATGATGGGTGAGTCACCGGCCGTGCGGTAAAGAGTTTGTTTAATCGCCAGGACATGGGGGTCTTGTGCAGCAAGGTGCAGAAACTCAGTGACGGCGTAAAAACTTTCGTAGGGGTGATGCACCAATAGGTCTTTTTTGGCGATCACTGAGAACATGTCTTCACTGTTTGCCAGGGCTGGCGGCAGCCTGGGGTTAAACGGAGGATCACGGAGGTCGTCCTGGTGCACAGCATTGTAGAGGGGCATGAAAGCTGGGATATTGAGCGGTTTCGGTAAATGATAAATGTCGGCATCGCTAATATTCAGACGCTCACGCAGAAGTGCCAAGAGGTTTGGCGGAACTTCGCCATCGATTTCAAAGCGCACGACCTCTTGGTGTTCAGCCTCGGTGATTTCTTTTTGCACAGACTTGAGGAGGTCGACGACCTTATTTTCGAGCAGGTTATAATCAAGATTGCGCAGAACGCGGATGGTGAATGCTGCCTCAACCTCAACGCCAAAAAAGAGGCTCTGCAAATGATGAGCGATGAGATCCTCGAGCAAGATAAACTGCGCATCCTCAGGCCGGTCGGTTGGCACCCGGATGAGCCGCGGCAAAATCGACGGGATTTCGACAAACCCGAGGCCAGCTAAGTCATCGCTGCCCCGATTAGGTCCACCAGAGCGAACTGTTAGGTAAAGTGATTGGTTGGACAGGAATGGAAAAGGGTGTGCCGGGTCGAAGGCGAGTGGGGTCAATACCGGGCTGACATCGGACTCAAAATAGCCATCGATCGCAGCTTTTTGTTTGCTCGTTAACGTATCGAGCCTGACAATGCGGATCCCATAATGAGCCAGGGCAGGTAGCACTTTGTCGTTGAGGCACTTGTACTGCATCTGCTGCAGCTCAATCGTCCGCTGCCGAATGCCAGAGAGTACGGCGCTAGTCTCCATCGAATCCGGCGAATCGCTCAGCCGCAGACCCTCTTGGGCCATTTTCTTTAGGCCGGCGACCCGGACCATGAAGAATTCGTCCAAATTGGAGCTGAAAATAGACAAGAACTTCAGGCGTTCCAAAAGTGGGGTGTCGTCGCTAAGGGCTTCGTCTAGTACCCTAGCGTTGAATTCGAGCCAACTTAGCTCTTTATTGAAGTAGGGGTCGCCCGGTGCCGCTGGCGTCTTGGTGGTTAAAAGTTCAGCAGTCAAAATGGGCCTCCAGCCGCAAGGAGTGCGGACAGTGCTTGATTTGGTCGGGTCATTCGCGTTAATTTTTCAGATATGGCAAAAAAAAAGCTAAAGAAACTGAGGCGCTTACAGCGAGGGGTGGCAGTCCAGACAGAGTCTGCCATACCCATGATTATAGCATGCGAAGAGCCACTCGAGCACGCTATCCAGGTCCTGTTTGTAGCCACCAAATCTCGCCCTAAGAAGGGTAGAAAACCCTTAATTATGCATAGCTTACGGGTGGCTTTCAAGCTGATGTCTCAAGGCTACGGGCTAAACGTCGTTCTTGGCGGACTTCTGCACGACTTGCTCGAAAAGTCCCTCATGAGTCCCCAGCAAGTCATGCGGCATTTCGGACTTGAGGTTGCCTCGACAGTGCAGGCTACCACCAATGATTTGAGAATTCGAGATCCAATAGCCAGATATGCCGACAGCGTGGCCCGCTGTGCGGTCGTTGGCGAGGGGGCGCTGCTGGCGCGTTGCGCCGATCTCATCGATAACTGTGAACGCGCTTTAGCGTTGGGACTCAAACCGAGGATGCCCAAGCTGCGGGAAAAGGTACAACTGCTACTGCAAGTTTGCCGGGAGGAGGACTTAGAATCACCTTTGCTAGGCGAGCTCAAGTCCTTACAAAATAAACTGAGACGTTACCGGTAGTGCGCGTGCTCCTAGATTTTGTGTGTCGCTGGGTCACGCTCGTGCATGATGCTCATCGCTACTTCGACCAGGTCCTCAACGCTCGGTTTACACCAGTAATCGGCGTCAGAGGCGTAAGCCGGTCTGTTCGCAGGTGCTGTTAAGGTTCTAGGTGGGGCATCGAGGTAGTCGTAGGCTCCATGGTGTTCCAGCACTTGCTGCATCATGAAAGCCGTAGCACCACCAGGGACATCCTCGTCCATAAAGATCGCGGCGTTGGTTTTCTTGATCGACTGGGCGATGAGCTGCGGTCTATCGAACGGTAGTAGCGTCCGCACATCGATAACCTCTAGACTCACACCAGCATGCGCCAGGCGTTCCGCTGCTTCTTCAGCAATGCGCACGCAGGCGCCATAGGTAACTACGGTGATGTCAGATCCAGAGATCACCACTTCTGGTACCCCAAGTGGAACTGTAAACTCACTTAAGTTTTCCGGCACGGCTTCACGCAGGCGATAGCCGCTGAGCACTTCGATAACTAAAGCAGGATCGTCACCTTGGAAGAGCGTGTTGTACATGCCTGCGGCCTGTACCATCGATCTGGGAACGCAAATATGCATACCTCTAAGACCGCTCGTGATGACTCCCATCGGGGACCCACTGTGCCAAATTCCCTCAAGCCGATGACCTTTAGTACGCACAATCACCGGGGCGATCTGACCACCAGCCGAGCGATAGTGCAAAGTTGCCAAATCGTCTGAGAGCAACTGGAAACAGTAGAGTAGATAATCAAGATACTGAATATCGACGACAGGACGTAGGCCGCGCATGGCAGCCCCTAAGCCCTGGCCTAAAATAGTGGCTTCCCGTATGCCGGTGTCGGTGAGGCACCATTCACCGTACTTCTCCTGTAGACCTTTGAAGTTTTGGTTTACATCTCCCAGTTTACCTACATCCTCGCCAATGATGAATAGGCGCGGTTCTCTGGCGAACAAGGCGTCAAAACAACGCTGAATCACCTCATTGCCGGGAACACTCTGCGGGATGTCTCCGTAGATGGCGGGTACTTCTTTAACGTTAAGTGGTGAGCTTGCCGTCTCGCTATGGACCCACCGGGTATAGCGATCTTGGTTGATGGCTTGCTGATGCTGCACAAAATCGCGCAGTGGAGCCTTGACTTCGTCCGTTTCTAGACGCAGTTCAAAAAGTGTCTTGCGGGCCGAGCTAACGATGCCGCGGCGTAGTAGCGCAGGTAATTTGCTAAGGTGCTTTTTCGCTTCATCAACCAGGTCGTGCCGCTCACATGCCTCAGCAATGCGGTCATAAATCGCCATCAGCGCGGCACGCTCGTTACTGATTGGTTGCAGATATTCTTGCCACGCCTCCGAACGTGCTTTTTCCGTATCGGCCAGAGCCAGTGATTCGGCTTCGTTGAGCTCGGCCTCGGTGGCAATAGCGGCACTGAGTAGCCACTCACGCATCCGTTTCAGGCAGTCAGCGTCTTGCTCGAACTGCAACCGCGCGGCAGTTTTGTAGCGTTCGTGGCTACCGCTAGTTGAATGGCCTTGCGGCTGTGTTAGTTCCGTAATGTGATAGAGGGCCGGACGATGAAGCTTACGGACACGGTCGATACCGTTTGTGTATGACGCGACCAAAGCCGGATAATCCCAGCCTTTCACCACATAAATGTCGTAGCCATCGACGCTATCATCGGCAGCAAATCCTGCACAAACGGCCGAGATCGAGTCCTTAGTCATCTGGTACTTATTGGGTACGGAGATACCAAAACCATCGTCCCACACCGATACGGCCACGGGTACCTGCAGGACACCGCAGGCATTTAAGGCTTCCCAAAATATGCCTTCCGCGGCACTAGCATTGCCGATGGTGCCAAAGGCGACTTCGTTACCATTGACGGAGAAATCTTTGAGCCCATGAAGCCTGGGGTTTTGCCGATACAACTTAGAGGCGTAACCGAGGCCCACGAGGCGTCCCATCTGGGCGGCTGTGGGTGACAAATCGGCCGCCGTATTGGCCTGGGCCGTCTGACTGAGCCAACGCCCGTCGGCATCGATGTAGCGCGTCGAGAAATGCGCGTTCATCTGTCTACCACCCGACATCGGGTCGTGCGCAAGGTCGGTGTCAGCATAGAGCTGTGCAAAAAGTTGTTTGAGCGTACAAACGCCAACAGCCAACATGATCGTCTGGTCGCGGTAATAACCACTACGCCAGTCACCGGGTCGCCAGGCTTTAGCCATGGCGAGTTGAGCCACTTCCTTACCGTCGCCAAAAATCCCAAACTTGGCCTTACCCGTGAGTACTTCTTTACGTCCGATGAGGCTGGCATGGCGGCTGGCCCACCCGAGCCGATAATCGGCCAATAGTTCGGTCTTGTCTATTGGCTTGCCGCGACTAGTATTGGCTCGGCTGGCTTTGGCCACGGTACGTCTCCTAATAAGATCAACGGGCAACGGCTGCCGCTAAAGGGGGCCGTCTCCTCGCATCAGTAATTAACCTGCGGGGGCTGATGTCAGCTACCTTAATCGCAAGCCTTTAGCGAGGCAAGTCAGGTGCTAGAATTTTGTCGATCACTTTTGGGCGTAGGCGGTGATAAAGTGAGCATGGCGCGGATCCAGCAGTCCAAACTTCGCGGCTAGTGGGTAATAACCAGACCCGCGGATCTGGACATGACGGAACTGGTGGCAGCCTAAAAATTCGATGAGTCCTCGGTAACTAAAGATGGTTTTATGGGTCCATGAGCCCAGGTGACCGGTATCGTGGCGGTGCACTGCGAGGGGATTGCCGACGCCGAGCCGCTTTACCGACAGGTTCGTTAGGGAAAACATTTGCCAGCCCAAGATGGTCGCCCCGATGTTGTGCCAACTGCTCGCATTCTCGGTGGAGATGACGACGTACCCCCCGGGTCTCAGGCAGCGAAAAATCTCAGCGGTGAAAGTGTCGATGGATCCCACATGCTCAATCACTTGGTTGGCATGGATCATGTCGAAGGATCCATCTGCATAGGGGAGGGGGTAATTAAGATCGTGCTCTACAACGGAGATGCCGCGCTCGCGTGCGGCGGCAGCGCGCTCTGGCACGATTTCAATACCGTGGACCTCGCTAGTTCCTATCTTTCGCGCTATGGCCTCGGTCCAAATGCCATCGTCACAACCAAGATCCAGGATCTTGGCCTTTGGGTCGGTTTGACAGAACGAGAGTATGTTCGATTTGTTTAGCGTGTAGGTTGCGTCAAAAAGTGTCACTAAAAACGATCGGAACATCATTGTCCTCCACCGCGTCCAGGGACGTCTCCGTTTACAGCGAGCGCGGCTAGTCTGAGCGAGGTTGACCGATTGTAAACTAAATAGATATTATCAACACACTCATTGAGATTTTATCGCAGATAGCGATCTGTTGTCTGAGAATTAATATCAAAGTCCGGAATCCCTTCCATCGCTTCATGGGTGGTGTCCGATGAAAAACCTAATTAATGAAGGTTCTGAAAGTGAACTCCACGGTGGACAGTTATACGCCGTGCATCGGTTCGTGGACCGCAATGATCTAGAGGGCATGTCAGTCCTGGATATCGGCTGTGGCTTTGGCTGGTTTGAGCACGCTGCTTTGCGCCTTGGCATCAAAAAGATTTGTGCCCTCGATGTGTCGGATCAGGATTTGGCGGCCGTAAGGAAGCACATCACTGACCAACGTGTAGAGTTTAAAGTCGGCAGCGGTATCAAATTACCGTATCCCGACCAGACCTTTGATACCGTAGTCTCTTGGGAGGTGCTGGAGCATATCCCCAAAGGCACAGAACCCGAATTTTTTAGAGAGATTAAGCGGGTCATCAAACCTAACGGAAAAATTTACCTATCGACGCCTCACAACAGTCTACTGGTCAATCTGCTGGACCCTGCTTATAGCCTCATCGGACACAGGCATTATTCGTTGCCGCAGATTGCGGGTTTGGCCGCTAACGCTGGGCTTCATGTGGAAACGATGACGGTCAAAGGTGGGATTTTCGAGTCCCTGTTCATCTTGAATCTTTACATAGCCAAATGGATATTCCGCCGCCGCCCCTTTTTCGAGGCGTGGTTTCACCGTGTCTCAGACCGTCGCTATATGGAGCAAGGCGCGGGGACATTCCAAATTTTCGTGAAATTAGCCTCAACTTTAAGACGTCAAGCAGAGGCCCCTGCGGCGTGACCTCAGCGCTGCGACCTTTGACTGCCGGCCCCTTCGCCAGGGCTCAGGACGCGCAAGTCATGCAACGGTACCCTGAGTTTAAGTATGCCGACTTCCACCTCAATGGTGTCGTCACCACCAGCGCCAATACGCAGGACCCGACCGGTTTTCTTGAGTGGCAACACGTATACCGGCGTATTGACACTGAGCAAGTCGCGACTTGCAGGCTGACCCGGAAGTTTGCCTTCGATATCATAAGCGCGTTGGATTTCGTTGATAGTCTGTCCCATCTCCTTCAGAGACTGTTCGGCCCGTTGCCGTCCGGCTAGGAGAGCTGCACGGCCATCTTGGACTTGGTCTTTGGCGGCTTGTTTGACCTCTTTGAGAGCGGCCTCGAATTCTCGTCTGAGATCAGCGAGACGCTCCTCATAACGATCAGCTAGCTGTTGTGAAGCTTTCCGACGGGCCTCCTGCATATGCTCGACTTCGTTTTGCCACCTGAGGCGCTCAGCTTCGGCCTGCAGCTTTTCGCCTCGAGCTGTTTTAGTTGCACTCTCGGCCTCGTCGCGCGCTGCCATCAGCGCAGCGACGGCTTGGTCCATACTTGAGGCGCGACCGTGGCGCAGTTCTTTCGCTCTTTTAAGGACTTGAGGCGGAAGGCCAATCTGTTCGGCGACCTCGAGTCCAAAGCTCTGACCCGGTAGGTCCAGCAGCAAGCGGTAGGTCGGCCGGAGATTTTGTAGCGAAAATTCCATCGACCCGTTGCGGAAGCGGCGGTCAGACAGGGCCATGCTCTTGAGTGCATCAAAGTGAGTTGTTACTACCCCGCGGACGCCACGATCCGCGAGTGACTCCAAGATCGCCGCCCCAATCGCGGCGCCCGTTTCCGGATCCGTACCGACCGCTAGTTCGTCGAGTAACACCAGGTCGTTGCTACCCGCCGACTCAAGGATCGGCCTGAGCCCCATCAGGTGCCCAGAGAAAGTCGATAGATTGGCGCTGAGATTTTGCGCATCACCCATCTCGAGGTATACGTGGTCGTAAAGGTATAGGCTCGATGTGCTGTCGACCGGTAACAAGAGACCTGCTTTGGCCATCAGATGCAGTAAGCCGACGGTCTTTAAGACCACCGTTTTACCGCCGGCATTCGGACCCGAGACGATGAGGATGTTGTGCTGATCGTCGAGGGCGATGGCGTTGCTCACGCTAGTTTTTTGTCGCGAGATCAAGGGGTGTCTGGCATCACGCAGATCGAGTCCCGGCTGATCTCGTAGCTTAGCAGGACCCGCCTCTAGGGCTGCCCCCAGACTGGCTTCGGCGGTCATGACATCGAGAGCAATCAGTGCCTCGTAATTATGCTTGAGAGTATCGAGGTCCTTCTCGACTAGGCCGCTCAATTCTCGGAAAATGCGGGCTATTTCGAGTTTTTCCTCGAGGTCGAGATCGAGCAGCTGGGCGTTCAAGGGTGCGATGGCCAGCGGTTCAATGTAAAGAGTCTGGCCGCTGGCGGAGGTGTCTAAGATCATGCCCTTGACACGGCCCCGACCATCTAACTTCATGGGGACGACGTAACGTTCGGCGCGCAGGGTGAAGAAGTCATCCTGCAAGTAGGCCATAAGCTCACTATCGCCATGAATAAGCTTGGTTAGCGTCTCCTCGATGCGGCGGCGCGTCTGCACTTTGCTACGACGGATGGCAGACAGCTCGGGAGAGGCGTCGTCAAGTAGTTGACCCTCGGCACCGACGGCCTTGGTGATAGCAAGGAGCAGCTGTGGCATCGGCAGGAGTTGGCCGCGCGTACGCCTCAGCGTGGAACATTTATTTTCGTACCCACTCGCAAAGGCATGGGTACGCCGCGTCGACTCAAGGAGGTCGGCAACGGCCCGAAGCGAAGGTCCGTCCAGTACCTGCCCCTTACTTGCGGCCCGAAACACCACTGCCATGGGCAAGAGTTCGCCAATGGGTGCTTTCAGTCCCTGGGCTGCGAGCAATTTTAGAGGCTCTACAGCGTCCCAGCGCGCTTGCACCTCGTTGGTGGTCAAATGCGGCGTCAGGGCCAAAGTCGCACTGCGGCCCTCGACAGTTTGACTGAAGTCCGCGAGAATCTGGAGGAGTGCGGGCCACTCTAGCTTTTCCAGGGTTTGGGCGCTGGCGTAAACCTGCATGATGCCTTCCGACTGAGTGATGTATTAACGCGATGGACGCGCTTGACGCGCCTAGTGCGACCCACGGGACGTGCTGCCTTGGCCGCCCAAGCTGTGCGATACTCAACCTAGCCGATGTCTTCATCGGGATGAAGCGTAATTGACGCAAGGCTAGATAAGTCGTCAGGCTCGAGGGGAACACATGATTTTTTCTTGGACTCAATACCTGAGCTCGGGGTTCACCTGGGCGGCAGTCGTGCTCGGTGCCGTGATCGGTAGTTTCCTTAACGTCTGCATCCTCCGCGTGCCTGAGGGCACCTTTTTAGAGCACCAGCGCTCTATCTGCCCAGCCTGCGGCACCCCAATCCCCTGGTACCTCAATATTCCGGTCGTGAGCTGGTTTATGCTCGGCGGCCGTGCCCGCTGCTGCCGTGCCAAGATCAGCCTACAATATCCGGCGGTTGAAGCATTCACAGCGGCTTTATTTGCCGTTATATACTGGCGTTTTCCGTTTATGGTGGAGACTGGATTTGGCTACCAGATTGATTACGCTAACTTGCTGCGTAGCCTCCACGCCGCGGTATTCTGCAGCGTCCTCATCGTCTGTTCGGTGATCGACTTGCGGCTCATGATCATCCCGGACGTGATCAGCTTGCCGATGGTAGCCCTGACCCCCTTAGTGGTCTATTTGCATCCTGATTTGGATTGGATCAGCGCTTCGTTAGGAGTCGTCCTCGGGGGTGGCAGCCTTTACGCCATCGCTTGGCTTTATTGGCTCGTGCGGCGTGAGGTCGGCATGGGTATGGGCGACGTTAAGCTTCTCGCGGCCATGGGAGGATGGCTCGGATACCAAGCGATCTTGCCGACGGTCCTTTACGGTTCGGTGGCAGGGGCGCTGACCGGACTTCTGCTTATGCTCGTGACGCGCAAGCTAACCCTGCGGTCAGCCATTCCTTTTGGGCCTTTTCTCGCCCTAGGTGCTATAATTCATTTATTCGCTGGACCGTTCATTCAGCAGGCCATGTTGGCACCGCTTGTTGATCGTTAATGCCAGCCTTCATTGCAAACTCGCTACGGATTGACGGATTACCGAGATGACTGAGGAAAAGCATGTGGCGGACCATTTGGCTATCCTTCGCGGCTTAAACGAGGCTGCCAAAACGCTCTCGGGTGCGCCTGGTCCAAGAGCGCTCTACCGACGCATGGGCGAGGTACTCATGCAGCAATTTCATATCCGGCAATTTGACTGTGCCAAGATCAGCAAGTCAGGCGGCAGGGTGAGCCTCAAGCGCCGCCGGGTCAACGTGCCCGGTGCTCAATCGATCAGCGATCAGGACTTGGATAAGGTGTCCGCCATCATCAGTGAGGCCGGAGCGCTCGGCGGCGAGCTCCGTGATGGGGTGAGTGAGATTAGGGTAGGTGACACGGTTTTGCAGTTGGCAGTTGCTGATGATCCACGCAGTCGTGCGGGGACGCTCTTACTGTGGGAGTTGCCAACGGCCACGAGCGAGACCACCCAGTTGCAGAAGTTGCAGCTAGATCACCTAGTACGCATCGTGCAGAACGAAGGCCGTTGGTTAAGGAAGCTCGATAAGACTCAGGCTGAGCTTTACCGTGACGAACTGACTGGCCTCTACAACTATCGCTATCTTGAAATTGCGATCGATCACGAGTTGCGGCGGGCTGATCGCTTCCAAACTAACTTCTGCCTGCTTTTTATTGATCTCGATAGCTTCAAGCCCATCAACGATCGTCATGGCCACTGCTCGGGTAGTTCGGTACTCAAACAAGTTGCTGACGTGCTGCGAGACGCCGTACGCGAGATCGATATTCCCATTCGGTATGGGGGCGATGAATTTGTTGTCTTGCTGCTCGGGGCTACCTGCTCCAAAGGTGTCTTGGCGGCAGAACGGGTGCGCCGTCACATTGAGGCCAAGGAATTCCGTATGGAAGACGGTGCCACAGCCAGACTCACGGCCTCGATAGGCGTAGCTGCCTACCCAGAACATGCGCGGGATCGAGCAAGTCTCCTGCGGCTCGCCGATGAAACCATGTACAGCAGCAAGCGCAGCGGCAAGAACCGAGTCACCGTAGTCAGTCGCGACGCCCAAGAAGGAGAGCAGAATGTCAGCTAGAGCCCCAAGCCACAGTGCGACTCATCAAGAGCATTTGGTGCGCCCCCAGCATACCAATGCCATGGGATCGGTATTTGGTGGTGAGGTCGTTTCCTGGGTCGATATTGCTGCTGCCACCTGCGCCATGCGGCATTGTGACCGTCCCGTCGTGACAGCCTCCATTGATGCCATGGCCTTTTTATCGCCAGTCCACGTTGGGTGGATCGTCTGTCTCGATGCGAGCGTCAACTATACGGGTAAAACGAGCTGCGAAATTGGTGTGCGGGTGACGGCAACCAACCCAGTTACCGGCGAAAAACATCACACGGCTAGTGCTTATCTGACTTTTGTTGCTCTCGACAGCTATGGTCGTCCAACCGCGATTCCGCCGGTGCAGCCGGTGACAGAAGCGGACAAGAGGCGGTACCACGAGGCCCAGGCACGGCGGAAGGCGCGTCTCGAACTCAAGGCGGCCCTGGCGGCTAGGGATGCGAGCGGTGGGGTACCATGACGCAAGGTGAGCTCAAAAAATTTGTCCTACGAGGGATCGCCCATCTCTTTGGGGGCCTATGTCTGTTGATCAGCGTTGCGGGATTAGGCGCCACCGAGGAGCTTCCGTCTCCCGCAGATTTTAACCAGGTTGATTATTATCTCCTGACTGTGGGTCGCGGCCCCCGTCCCGAGGCCCTGTTTGGACACACGATCCTGCGTGTGGTCGATAACCAGTCGCATTGGGATCTGAGTTTTAATTGGGGCATCTTCGATTTTGCTGATCCAGCATTTCCGTGGAAATTCTATCGTGGAGACCTTAATTACGCCCTGGCCATTGCCGAGACGCAGCCGCTGATTGATCACTATAGGCGCGTCGAGAAGCGGAGTATCATCCAAGAGCGTTTAGTGCTCACGGTTAATCAAAAGCGAGCCCTATATCAACGCTTGCTGGATAACGCTAAACCAGAAAATCTTTTTTACCAATATCATCAATTTCTTGACAACTGTGCCACGCGCCCACGAGATCACCTCAACGCTGTGCTTGGTGGCGTCCTCAGGCAGTTTTTTACTGCGAGAATATCCACAGTTACAAGGCGCCAGTATATTCAAGATGCAGCGCGACCCAGCTGGTGGGTGTATCTGGGCCTCGACATGAGCAGCAATGACTTTCTCGATGCCACCATCAGTAATTGGGACGAGATGTTTTTGCCCATAAGATTACGTGAGCTACTGTTTTTAGTCCCAGCGATCGCTGATGACGGCACTCTGTCCAAAGACCGGAAATTACTCGAAGGGGCAGAACTCATTGTCGATATGCCAGAGCCTCGCGCGGATGGTAATCCTTACTTCGTCGTGACCATGGCTTTAGGCGGTATTTTGGTGGCGACGCTTTTAGCATTGGGCCGTCTCTCCAGCGAAGCGACGGCGGCCACTTTACTCGGCGGTGCCAGCTTGGTTTACGGACTCTGGTCAGCCATCTGGGGCACGGTCCTGACCAGTAACTGGGTGCTGTCGGATTATGTGATGCTAAAACATAACGCCGCTCTGTGGCTGGTGTGGCCGATTGATTGGATCTTCGTCGTATTCGGTATTGTCCTACTCGTCAAAAGGTCGCGGCCTGACCGCTGGCAGCGCCTGGCAAGAGGGGTTGTATTTTTGTCCTCGCTGCATCTGACGGCTCTCGCGGTGATTTTGGTTTTGAGTCAATCCGGTTTGGTTAAGCAGACGATGCAGTCCGTTCTGGCATCGACGGGACTTTGTGGATTGGTTTACTATGGCACTATGATCCGCCAAGCAACGCGACGGGAGTCCTGAGAGTCATGTACAAACAACGACCTGAAAAGGACAAACTGTTTCGTCAAGTGCTCAAGGGCGAGCAAGCCGCTTTGATGGACATCCTCGAAGGCGAGCGGCACGAGCTTTTTGACTACCTGATGCGGATGACTGGTCAGGTTACGCGCTCTTATGAATCCGTCGACGAGGTGTTTTCTTCGCTGACGCGAGAGACTATTGCCACGCTCGGTAGCTACGGTGAACTCAAGGTCTGTATATTCGCGACAGCACGACGCTTTAATGCCGACATCTGGAATGCCGATATCTCGATACTGGTCAATGCTGCTGTGAGTCCTGACAAAGCGCGAAACGTCGATGTCATTGAAGTTGCCGTGGCCAACCCGAAGGCCGCGCTTAAGGCTGACGAGGCCTTCAGGGCTCTCGGGGGTCAGCAACGAGAAGCTGTGCTGCTGTCGATGATTACAGGATTTGAGCTCGCAGAAATCAGCGAGATCACGGATCAACCCATCCGCGAGGTGGAGCAGTTGATTTCTCAGGGCTTGGTGCTCCTGAAGCAGGAGCTGGGGGCGAGTGCGGATGTCGTTCAGTTCATGCGCGAGCATTTGGTGCTGCATCCGCAGCCAGTCAGATCCTCCGCCATGACGCTTAACCTCAGTCAGTTGATGCAGGGTATCAGGGCTAAGCCGGTCGGTATTTGGTCACCACTCCGCTTGGCCCTGGTGGGCGTGGTATTGGCCCTTTTGGTGGTCTGGTTGGTGTTCCCGACGGCTTTTAGCCGTGCCGTGGATGTCTGGCGTCCAGCCCCAACGGCCAGCGAAAAATAACCAGCTGATATCACAAGTGATAATTTGTCACTTTGAGTGGTTGGCAAGGTGACAAAAATTTATTAATGGTTTATATCATCTTCAAAATAAGGTGGTAGCTTAAGTACATTAAGCCACATTTTATTAGTTGGAGTCTTCCATGCTGTCTACCTTGGTTCGCGATAATGTAGCACCTTTGGTGCCTAATTTTATCCGTCCATGGACCATACTTCGTGGCGGAGCTAACGAGTTCGTGCGCAAGGTTGAGGTGGACTTTAAGGTGCGCGACTACCGTGTCAAAACGGTCGAGTCGCCCAGTGAACTCAAACAGGTGTTAGCCCTGCGCCGCTCAGTGTTTCATTACGAGTTTGCCGGTAAATGGCTGAGCCTTCGGAGTGATCAGGACGAGTTTGATGTACATGCTGACCATTTAGCTATCTTTGACGAGAAGGCTGGTGTCGTGGCTGGCGTCTACAGATTGATTGCGAGTGAATTTGCGGCGCCTTTTTACTCTGCGACGGAATTTGATATTAGTCAGTTCCTGGGTTCATCTGGCTCTAAACTTGAGCTGAGCCGTGCTTGCATCGATCGCCATTACCGTAACGGCGTGGTGATCACCCTGCTTTGGCGCGGTATTGCTGAGTATGCCAAGCGTGCCAAGATCGACTATCTGTTTGGACTCAGCAGTATCAACACGGTGGATCTGCGCCGGATTGCCGAGATTCATCGCTACTTCACCGATAGTGGCATCGTCAGTGACGCCTTCGGTATTGCGCCTCGCGGGAAATACCGCATCGACGGTTTCGAGCAAGCTTTCGCGCGCACTACGGCCGGTAAGGGGGAAGCTCCTGAGGCTATGCCGGCACTATTCAAGACCTATATTAAAGCTGGAGCTAAGGTATGTTCGCAGCCGGTGATCGATCGGGACTTCAACTGCGCGGACTGGCTGACGGTGCTCGACATGGGCGGGATGACCGCAGCCTACGACAAGAAGTATATGCGCGACTAAGAGCGTGGGCGCGCGTTGGCGTGGTCGCTACGGTGCTCATCTCGATCGCCGTGATCTCGCTGCTGGCTCGCTATACCACGGTATGTGACATCAAGAGAACGCGGCGCATCACGAGATTGGTGCAGTTGTTCTCGCGGTCGATGCTTCGGTTTTTAAATGTTCAGTGCATCATCGAGGCCGATGCGGCGCAGGATTTTGACAACCATGCCGGGATGCTGATCATCCCCAATCATATGTCGTATCTCGATATCCTCGTCATCAACGCGCTTTTCCCCGCAGTGTTCGTGACATCGCGCGAGATTGAGAAAACGCCGGTGCTAGGGCACATCACTAAGGTGGCAGGGTGTACCTTCATTGAAAGGCGGCACAAGCGCGATCTGCATCGCGATATCGATCGGTTGTCGGCCCTCCTTAACGAAGGCATCAACGTCACACTTTTTCCTGAAGGCACAACGACGGCTGGGGATCATATCTTGCCCTTCAAGAAATCGTTATTTGAAGCGGCAATACGCAGTAAAGCGCGTGTGGTGCCGGTATGCCTACGCTATGAGACTGTGGGCGGCGAAGCTTTCTCTCATGCCAATCACGACTCCATCGCTTGGTACGGCAAGATGAAATTCCTGCCGCATCTACTCAAGTTGGTGAGCGTGAAATCCATCGTTGTGCGTCTCACGGTCCTGCCCGATATGCAATTCCGCGGACACCGATGCCGCAAGAAGTTGGCCGATGATACGCGGGCAAAAATTGTCGCACATTACTTCGTCTAGCTTAGTCACTTGCCGTACCAGAGGGACATAGCTCGCTCCGTATACTCGTTATTGATCCGCTCGGCGTTGGCCCAGTTCTCGTGCGATGCCACGGCACGCAGCATAAAATCAAGCAGTGCGTGGTGACGGCGGAGTGTCCTTTGCAATCGATGCGGTTTCACTGGATTAAAAATTCCGAGCGAGGAAAAAAGTTGGCGGGGATTTTTTTTAATCCAGATCCACGATCCCATCTCTAAGGTCACCGGTAGCAAAGTGTGCCCGGTCGACTCTTTCGTGGACTCAAGAAAAAGGTAATCCCACAGATCGCCGTGAGTCGTGTACTGCAGAGACTGCGGTTCCATGATGTAGACGTGGTTAGGTAGACTGCGCTGCAATTTACTCTTTAGCGCGTACATCAGTGGTAAATGCTCAAAAGGACGGCGCGAGTAAGCATAGGGAAACCACAGGCGATCGACCGTACCGAAGCCTGAGTGCATATCAAGGGCGAGGGAGAATCGCGATGGGAATAGTTCGCGCTTGATAAACTGGATTAGGAGTTGTGACTCGAGTTCCATAGGGGCGCCAACTGGGCCGCGGTACCAAGGCAATTTTGAGGATTTACGATGGCCACCGAGTAAAGGGACGTTGGGTTCCTCTTCGGCATCAATGGGAGAGTTGCGCATCAAGTCAACGCCGTTGGCATTTGCACGCGTGGTGGCAAACATGCCTGCAGGGTTGACCAGGGGGAGGAAAAGTAGACGCGCCTTACTCAGGAGATGCTGCAAACCTTTGTCCCAATGAATGAGATCGACGATCGTGCGGAGGTATGAGATGGCGACGTTGGTGCCAATGCGTTCAAGACCGTGTACACCGCCGATGAACGCTACTGTAGGATCCGTCCACTTGCCGAGACCAAAAGTGAAGGAATAAACTGGGAACTGAAAGCCAAAGGCATCGACGGTACCCTCAACCTGCACCGATCCATCGGCCTGACAGATACGGGCAATGTCCTCGAGTTCAACTAATTCTGGCAGTTTGGTGCGGATCTCCGGAATATCGCCGACACGCGGTGCATCAAGCAGCGGAGCCATCTCTTTTTGTGCTGTAGATCGCCGACTCAAGGCCCGTCACCTCACTTAAGGCTAGAGTAGGTAGCTGAGCTTTACCGTATAACTACGACTAGAGTTGAAATTGGCCTCGCCACTCAGAGCTGCAAACGGCGACCAAAGATTAACCTTGAGACCAGCAGCAGTGTCGCCTTTCAGGTGTGTTAATTCATAAGAAGTCGAGGCGAGAGATTCATTGAAGCCAAGTTGGTCAGTAGTCACGGGACTTTCAAAAATGGACCCGCGATGACTTGAGAATCCAGCCCGGCCATAGACGGTGAGATAACGCCAGAATCCATAAGATACAATGCCCTCGCCACTCGTAGAACTAAGTTTAGTACCGTAGTGACCTTGCAGTTGGCCGTAACTGGCTCTGAGCGCCAGGGCTGGGCGTCCCAAGCTCTGATAAAGCGTCCACTGCAGGATGCCACTCACCTGCAGCAGGTCTTGGCTGCGTCCAGGCGCGGCTATCGACACGCTGAAATCTAGCGGAAGTGTAAAACCCTTGGTGAGCCACATCCTTGGTGTGGCCATGGGCCGTACGTCACCGTCTTGGGTGGCATAGGCAAGGCCTACTTGCTCAAGGAGGAGGCTACTCGAGGTCGGTAGGGCGAAGTATTCCATGCCGACGCCCAGGTCGATGCCGAAGGATCCGTGGCAGGAGGCAGGCTGCATCGGGCTCGGGCTATTGATGTCGGCAAGGACATGAAAGGCCGCCTCAGCCGGAATTTCCGCACCGGTAGCTAAGGCCACCTGACTAGCGGTCGCGCTGACAGCAAGGATAATTGCGTACCTGAACATGAGCATAATTTTCGTGGCGTCTCGGCGAGGTTGGTGCCATAAGGGCGGTCATGCGTGTGGCACTTGTAGATCATTATGACAGCTTTACCTTCAACGTCATAGACTGGTTGACCGGTTTGGATTCTGCCGTGACCGTTGATTACCTGACTTTTGACGACCCTGCCGGCATCGCCCGTCTGCGCGGCAACCCTTGCCCACTGGTCGTGTCGCCTGGGCCCAAGCGCCCCGAGGACGCAGGTGCTACTTTGGCATTAGTCAAAGACTGGCTTGGAAAGGTGCCGATTCTAGGCATTTGCCTGGGCCATCAGATTCTTGCCGTAGCTACCGGCGGTCAGGTTGTTCGCGCCAAAGACCCGCATCACGGGGCGACGCGTCGCCTACATATGAGTGACGCGCCAGGACTTCTTGCCGGATTAGCCTCGGGGGTGGAGGTGGCCAGTTATAATTCGCTGGTCGTTGCACCTGGTACCCTCGCGCCCAACTGGCAGATCAATGCCGTTTGTGGTCACGGTGAGATCCAGGCGATGAGCCGCATCGTGCAGGGGGAGGCGCCCGCCTTTGGCCTGCAGTTTCATCCTGAGTCTTTTCTCAGCGAAGGTGCAGCCCAAATGCGGCTTAACTGGCTAAGTGCGATGGGTATGGGTCAGCACTCGGCGATTGCACCCTTGGCCATGCCCTCGTAGCAGATCACGCGCACGCGTTCGCTGGTGTTTTCCTCGCGTTTAACAAGGCGCGCCACTTCGGCAGCAATACACTCGATGCTAGTCTCCCGCTCGACGCAGAAGATCCGCTCGGCGGGCAGGGTGGCCTCAAAATAGCCTTGTGACGCTTGGTAGCCAAGAACTACAGGGTCCCGTCCTTTGCCGCGCGTACCGGGAGCAATTTCGCCGCTGCGGAACTGCACAGGCGTGGCGATATGCACATTATTGCCGAGGACATCGCGGGCGATGTAGTGCTCAAGGTCAGGGCGGCGCTCCTCGCCGACAAAGACCTGCAGGCGCGACCGGTGGCCGTGCATAAGACGCTGGCACATACCCTCGTGGCCAGCGATGCCGTGGGTGTAGCGGAAGGTTGCTTCGGTGGGATCGACTTCCTCTTCGCGCAGCGCGACGCTGATGCTGATGATCTCCTGCGGCAAGCGGTGGCGCAAGCTGCGGACGATCTCCTGCTCGAGCACTTGGCGGTTGATGGCCACGCTTCTGACCGGGAATACGGCGCCGTTGGGGCTGTGGTATTCCCACTCACCCTCGGCACCGACCTTGCCCGATCGGGACTTCATATGCCACCACTCACTCTTTTCCGAACCGCGGAATTCCATCCCCCGGAACTGCACGGCCTGGGAGTTGATCGGCATGATTAAGGAGTGATCGATGCTGGTCTTGAGCACCTGGCGCACCATCTTTTTGAGCAGGCTGAAGTCGAAGACAAAGCCATTGTCACCCAAGGTCCCCGTCAGTGTGACGTCGATGTCCCAACTCTGGCCAAAGATACCCTTGGATGGGTCAAAGATCGCGCAGTCGACCGATGTGATGTCGTTGAGAAAGATCGTCCCACGGATGCCCGTGTCTTCACCGAGGTCGCTGGAATTCGAGGCGTTTTTCACTCTGTTGCACCACCTTTATGCCGCCAGTCAGGGCGTAAACGTTGCCTTATACTGACTTCTTAATTGAAATCCAAACTAAATGTCAGTAATCCTTGGGACCCAGGCTCCAATTTGACTGATCCAGCGCTTTTCGAGGTGAACCATGAGCTTTGACCGAGTCCGCGTGCGTATAGCCCCGTCGCCTACCGGTGACCCGCATGTGGGGACGGCCTATGTAGCTCTGTTTAATTATGTTTTTGCCCGCAAGCATGGCGGCGAGTTCATCATCCGTATCGAGGATACGGACCAGTCGCGCTACCGGGCCTCCAGTGAGGACATGATCCTGCGCAGCCTCAAGTGGCTAGGTCTGAGCTGGGATGAAGGGCCAGATGTCGGGGGCAAATATGGCCCTTATCGCCAGTCAGAGCGGCGTGAGATCCATGCGGCTCATGCCATGCAACTCGTTGAGCGGGGCCTTGCTTACCGCTGCTTCTGCACGGCGGAGCGTCTCGATAAGGTGCGCCAGGAGCAGAAGGAAAGAGGCCAGACCACTGGCTACGACCGACACTGCCGCGACCTGAGTCCGGCCGAGGGTGAGCATCGTGCGGCCGCGGGCGAGCCCTGCGTCGTGCGCCTGAAGATGCCGCGGAGCGGCGTGACTAAGTTTGATGACGCTCTGCGTGGCACGGTAGAGATCGACAACCAGCGCCTTGATGATCAGGTGCTCCTGAAGTCGGACGGCTACCCGACCTATCACTTGGCTAATGTCGTCGACGATCACTTGATGAAGATCAGCCATGTCATGCGCGCTGAGGAGTGGATCTCGTCCACGCCTAAACACGTGTTGCTGTACGAGGCGTTTGGCTGGGAGAAGCCGGTGTTCTGTCACCTGCCGCTGCTGCGTAACCCGGACCATTCCAAAATATCCAAGCGCAAGAATCCCACGTCGCTGCGCTACTACGAGCGCGCCGGTGTGTTGCCCGAGGCTTTGCTCAATTACTTGGGTCTCATGGGCTGGAGCTACGGCGACAATGTCGAAATCTTCAGCGTCGAACAGATGACCAGTCGTTTTGACCTAAAAGGTATCCACCTCGGTGGACCGATCTTTGATCAGACCAAGCTCAACTGGCTCAATAATCAGTATCTGCAGAAACTGTCGGACGACCGATTTGTCGCGCTGATCCGTGATCAAGTGTTTGCTCCGGAAGTGCTGAAGGCACTGCGCCCCTACGTGGTCGAGCGCATGGACCGGCTGGAGCAGTTCGTTGATAAGAATAGCTTCTTCTTCAACGGAGCACTGCCTTACGAGGGGGTGCCACTAGTACCGCAAGGTAAGACCGCTGCCGACATCGCTGGCATGGTCAGCGAGCTCGTCGAAAAATTGGACGACCTCTACGACTGGGACTTTGAGCACATCAAAGCTTGCCTCGATACTCACCGCGAGGCCCTGGGGTGGAAGCCTAAGGATTACTTTATGACCGTGCGTCTCGTCACTACGGGCCGCAAGGATTCACCACCGCTAGTAGAATCGATGGTCATCATCGGTCGTGAGATGGTGCGGTTTAGGTTGAGGAATGCTTTGGAATTTTTGCGGAAGCTCTAAAAATTACCGCTGCGTTTTCAGGGACTAACTGACTATCGGTTAATGCGGGAGCCAGATCCTGCCGAAGGCTCTAGGCCACAATTGCGAGGTCAGTTCCATGGCGGCTAATTCCTCCAAAGTTTCTCTCGAGTCCCAGCCATCGCAGATCAATCCCGCATTGCGACCTGCAGAGGTGGGCGGTGGTTTTACGAGCTACCAGAAGTTGGTGGTCGGACTGCTAGCGTTCTTGCAGTTTACGGTGATTCTAGACTTCATGATTTTGGCGCCACTTGGCGCCATTTTAATGCCTACTCTTGGTATATCGCCATCGCAATTTAGTTTAGTGGTCTCGTCCTATGCCTTTAGTGCTGGAGTGGCCGGAATCTTGTCGGCAGGATTTGCCGATCGCTTTGACCGCAAGCGTATGCTGCTCTTCTTTTACGTGGGATTTCTCATTGGGACGCTCATGTGTGCGCTGGCCAACTCCTTTGAGGCCCTGCTGACGGCACGCATAGTGACGGGTCTGTTCGGTGGCGTGATTGGTTCCGTCGTCTTTGCCATCACGACGGATCTATCGGAAAGTCGGCTAGTACTCCAACCATACCGTAGGACGCTTTAGCGTCTGAGGCTTGGTTGGTGGTGAAGGCCGACACACCGTGAGCTTCGCTTGGCGAAGTGAGCGGTCCGTTACTCGA
>VGTI01000005.1 GCA_016874735.1 Deltaproteobacteria bacterium | reverse complement strand
TCCGGCGAGACGCGCACGCTCACCTACAATGATCTCCATCGTGAAGTCAGTCGCTGTGCCAGTGCGCTCAAGGATCTCGGTATCAAACCCTGCGACCGCGTCACGATCTACATGCCGCTCGTTCCTGAGTTAGCGATCGCTATGCTCGCCTGTGCGCGCATCGGAGCTACGCATAATGTGGTGTTCGGCGGCTTTAGCGCCGAAGCAATCGCTGATCGTAACAATGATGCACAGGCTAAACTCGTGATCACGGCAGACGGGGGTTACCGCCGCGGTGCCGTCGTCCCGCTTAAACAAAATGTCGATCAAGCACTACTTAAATCTCCGTCTGTCGAGAAGGTACTTGTGCTACGCCGCACCGGTGACGTGGTACCGATGACCACCGGGCGTGATTACTGGTGGCACGAGGTCTTGGCCAAAGCCGCGCCGCACTGCGAACCAGTGGCAGTCGATGCTGAGCATCCCCTGTTTCTCCTCTATACGAGCGGTAGCACGGGCAAGCCCAAGGGCATCATGCACACGACCGCTGGTTACCTGCTGCATACAACTCTTACGAGTAAGTGGATTTTCGACCTCAAAGATGAGGACACTTACTGGTGCACCGCCGATTTAGGGTGGGTCACCGGTCATTCCTACGTTGTTTACGGACCTTTGGCCAATGGTGCCACGACTGTGATGTACGAGGGAGCGCCTAATCATCCCGATTGGGGGCGTTTTTGGCAGATTGTCGAACGGCACAAGGTGAGCATCCTCTATACGGCACCGACGGCGATCAGAGCTTTTGCGCGTCAAGGGTCGCACATACCGCGACAGTATGATCTCAGGTCCTTGCGTTTGCTCGGTACCGTTGGAGAGCCGATCAATCCAGAAGCGTGGATGTGGTACCGCGATGTCATCGGTGGGGGGCGCTGCCCCGTTGTAGACACGTGGTGGCAGACAGAAACCGGCGGCATCATGATCGCGCCGTTACCTGGAGCGGTATCGACGGTCCCTGGTTCGGCAACGCGCCCGTTCTTTGGCATCGTGCCTGATGTGGTTGATATGCACGGTAAGTCTGTGCCGGATGATCAGGGTGGGTTCTTAGTAATCAAGAAACCATGGCCTGGCATGCTGCGGACCATCTGGGGTGATGACGAGCGGTTTAAAAAACAATACTGGAGTCAGATACCAGGCTACTATTTCACTGGGGACGGAGCGCGTCGGGATAGCAACGGCTATTACTGGATCATGGGACGCATCGATGACGTTCTCAACGTATCGGGTCATAGGCTGAGCACGATGGAGATCGAAAGTGCGCTGGTTAGCCATCACGCCGTAGCAGAGGCTGCTGTGGTTGGGGCTCCTCATGATCTCAAAGGTGAGGCTGTTCACGCTTTTGTCACGTTAGAGGCCAAATTCAAGCCCTCAGCGACATTGAAGGCAGAGCTATCCGAGCATGTGGTCAAGCAGATCGGAGCCCTAGCGCGCCCAGAGTCGATCCACTTTGCCGAGGCTCTGCCCAAGACCAGATCAGGTAAAATCATGCGGCGGCTCTTGCGCGATATAGCCGCGGGACGTGAGAGTAGTGGCGATACCACCACGCTCGAGGATTATAGCGTGCTAGCTAAGCTCAGGGAGACGGACGAAGTTTAGTTCAGACCACAATTGAAGATGCTGGGAGGACCTATGAGTGCAAAAAATCACCCCTATGTTGCTGATGTGGCTATCGAGGCCCCTCATCATCCACAATTTGAGCGGCAGGTGCTGACGCCCGAAGCGCGCAAATTTCTCTATGCCCTGCATCAAGAGTTCAATTATCAACGTCTTGCCCTACTTGAGCGCAGACGGCAGCGGCAGCATCAGATAAGTCAAGGTAGGAGCTTTGGCTTTCTACCTGAGACCGAGCACATACGTAAAGCGGATTGGACGGTGGCGCCCACTCCTAATGATCTACTCGACCGCCGTGTCGAGATCACCGGGCCCGCCGAGGCCAAAATGATGATCAACGCCCTCAATTCTGGCTCCCGAGCATTCATGTGCGACTTTGAAGACTCGTTGTCGCCCACTTGGACTAATGCGATGCAGGGGCAGATCAATGTGCAGGCGGCAGTGCGGCGGCAGCTCGTTTTCACAAATGAAGCCGGCAAAGACTACAAACTGAATGACAAAATTGCCACCTTGCTCCTGCGACCCCGCGGTTGGCATTTGCCGGAGAAGCACCTGACTGTCGACGGCACGCCGATGTCTGGGGCGCTGGTCGACTTCGGTCTGGCTTTTTTCCATAACGCAAGGGAGCAATTAGCGCGCGGTAGTGGTCCGTATTTTTACCTGCCCAAGATGGAAAGTCATCTCGAGGCGAGGCTGTGGAATCAGGTCTTCAATTTTGCACAAGATTATCTCGGTATTCCTCGCGGCACGATCAAAGTTACCGTGCTCATCGAGACCCTGCCCGCTGCATTTGAGATGGACGAGATTCTCTTTGAGCTCAAGGACCACATCACAGGTCTCAATGCCGGCCGTTGGGATTACATTTTTAGTATTATTAAAAAGTTTAGTCACGATCAGTCACGTCATCTCCCAGATCGAGCCCAAGTGACGATGACGGTGCCCTTCATGCGCGCATACTGCGATCTCCTTGTGCAGACATGTCATAAACGCGGCGCCCATGCTATGGGTGGGATGGCCGCATTTATCCCTAGTCGCAAAGATCCAGAGGTCAACCGGGTGGCTATGGCTAAGGTTAAGGAAGACAAGGATCGCGAGGCTCATGCCGGATTTGACGGCACATGGATTGCGCATCCCGATTTGGTTGAGGTGGCGACCAATGCTTTCGACGCAGTGCTGGGGGCGAAGCCGCATCAACGTGAGAAGCTGCGATCAGAGGTACAGGTCAATGCCTCTGACTTGACGACGCTGCATGTTCCGGGAGGTAAAGTCACGCTGGCGGGCGTTGCAGGGAATATCAACGTTGCTTTGCAATATATCGACCAGTGGCTGCGCGGAAATGGCGCAGTCGCGCTGCATAATCTTATGGAAGATGCGGCGACGGCAGAAATTGCGCGCGCTCAACTATGGCAATGGGTCCATCAGAGCTGTATGCTAGATGACGGACGGCACCTCAACAAGGAATTGTTTCGTAAACTGAGAGATGCTGAACTAGATAAACTAGGTGCATCTGCCTATGTGCGTGCTGCCGAGATTCTCGATGGTTTAGTGCTTGATCCCGAGTTTGCTGAATTTCTCACGCTGCCAGCTTATGCTGAGCTGACGCCATAACCCCTGTGCATAAGGAATTTAGCCATGAGACCGGACAAAAAGGCTGCCGTCAGTGCCCTCGAAAAAGACTGGGCCAGTAACCCACGTTGGCAGGGTATTAAACGCCCTTACAGTGCCACTGAGGTAGCCCAGCTAAGGCCTGCGTTGAACATTGAGTACAGCTTGGCAAAGCACGGTGCCGACCGGTTTTGGCGCCAGCTACAGAGCGAAAGTTATGTCAACGCATTAGGTGCGCTGACAGGGGCTCAGGCCGTGCAGATGGTTAAAGCGGGGCTCAAGGCCATTTACATGAGCGGCTGGCAGGTAGCTGCTGATGCCAACTTGTCCGGCCAAACTTATCCCGACCAGAGCCTTTATCCTTCAAATAGCGTTCCGGCCCTAGTGCGGCGTATCAATGCCGCACTAGCGCGCGCTGACCTCATCGAGCAGGGCGAGGGTAAGGAGACGGTCGAGGATTGGTATGCACCGATCCTAGCTGATGCTGAGGCGGGATTTGGTGGGCCACTCCATGCATTTGAATTGATGAAGGGTATGATCGAGGCTGGCGCAGCCGCCGTCCACTTCGAGGATCAGTTGGCGGCGGAGAAGAAGTGCGGTCACCTTGGTGGTAAAGTGCTCGTCCCCACATCTCAGTTTATTCGGACGCTCACAGCTGCCCGTTTGGCGGCGGATGTATGCAATGTCCCGACTTGCATCGTGGCGCGTACGGACGCTCTGGGCGCCACCCTACTCACCTCGGATATTGACGCCTATGATAAGTCCTTTATCACCGGTGAGAGAACAAGTGAGGGGTACTTCCGTGTTAAAGCTGGTCTGGAATCGGCGATAGCTCGTTCTCTCGCCTACGCCCCTTATGCTGATCTCTTGTGGTTTGAGACTTCAGTTCCCGATATTGGCGAGGCTAGAGAGTTTAGTAAGGCTATCCATGCCAAGTATCCTAATAAGTATCTGGCCTATAACTGCTCGCCTTCATTCAATTGGGAGAAGAAGCTCAGCGCCAAACAGATCGCCAGTTTCCAGACTGACCTAGCCGAGCTGGGATATAAATTCCAGTTTATAACCTTAGCTGGTTGGCACTCGGTCAACTACCACATGTACGACCTTGCTTATGCGTATAAAGACAAAGGTATGACGGCATTTGTGGATTTACAGTCGCGTGAGTTTAAGAAAGAGGCTGAAGGCTACACTGCCACCAAACATCAGCGAGAAGTCGGTACAGGGTACTTTGACAAGATTCTGATGACGGTAAGCGGTGGGCAGGCAGCGACAGCCGCCTACGCTGGATCCACAGAAGAGGAACAATTTCACAAATAATGAGCGAATCTAGGCTTCGGTCTATCGAGGGAGCGCGACTGATAGCTCAGTTTGCCTCCCTCGCGCCCGTTTCTAGGCGGCCTGTCTAGGCGGCATGACTAGGGCGCGGCTTGTGATCTTGAGACGAACCCACGTCAGACTTTTTTTCTGGCACACCTGTCACCAAAGGCAGGGCCAGGGCGAGTAGGATGGCAATGCCCATTGAGGATGCTAGGATATGCATACCGAGGTGGCCAAATATAGCCAAACCGCTAAACCAAAGATTCGCAAAAATTAGACCTATCAACGGGGCGTTCACAAGAACCTCGGGGGCGCCGTATACGGCCGCCTGCCAAAGCTGATGGCGCCAAGAGGTGCCTTGCGATCTTAATGGGTTATGAAAGGCAATGACGATAGGTGCCACGGCAGCAAGGCAGGCGAGCGCCACGCAGCTTTGACCAAAGACGGCGCTCAGGTTGATCGGCGAACCGGCGATATGCATCCCAATCATCGGGACAACATAGGCACCCAGTGTTAACAAGCCCAAAATCCCGCCTAGAGCGAAGCTGTGTGCCATGGTGCCTGCGACGAGAGCTAGAAGAATCACGCAAGCATACATCAGATTCTCACGGTAGCCCCGGCACATGTCGTCTAAAGAGCGGATGAATCCAGCCAAACCCGCTACCTTGAAGTCGATCGTGCCATTGGCGATTTGCGGGATGTCGTTATCTATAAAGGCATTGGCACGCGCAACATCCCATCCGACAAGACGACGCGAAACCATCATGCGCGCACGTAGTTTGTCGATGGTCACCATTTTGCCAAGCATTTTGCCATCTGAAAGCTCGAGAAGATCAGCATAATTTTTGTAGTCCTCTTCTTTTTCAGGCATTGCATTTGCTGCCGTGACCCCTGGCGTGAAAGCTTTGTGTAGTTCTTTGAAATAGTCGGCTATGGAGACGGTTCTTGAAACCTCGTGAGAGAAGCGATCATTAAAGTTTTTCTGCACTTCGTTTAAAGACTTAAGCGGCCCGCTTTGAAAGAAGTTTTGGTTAGGGTCTTTTAACGTTGCTTCCACATCAATCATTTCTGGGCCACCCAGAGTTTTGTTGAAGTATTCAAGCTCTCTTTGCGCTGGAATCTGATTCTGAAGAAACCTTACCGGTGTGGTCTCGAAGGGCACTTTACTCGCGCTGAATAAACCAAACGCTAATCCGTTCATCAGAACGAAAAGAACTATGTATTGTGATGATCTGTGACGCAAATGTAAGGACGTAATCAGCTGCTTCATTGACTCACGTAGTTTGACATTTTGGTGCGACGGCGCGAATCGAAGATCGACAGCAAGCAGTGCAGGTAGAAGTAGGAGAGCACAGGTCACAGATACTCCGAGACCAAGTCCCATCGCAATTCCGACCGTGCGCAATGGGCTAAAGCCCGTTGCGATGTTTACCAAGGCAATCAGAGCGATCCCTACCGCTAGCATAACCAGGTGTGACTGTCTGATGAGGAAAGAGGTGGCGATGGCTTCGGTCTTATTGCCAGATAGTGCCAAGGATTGCTGGAATTGCACAAGTATAGGCGTGGCGATAACCATCGCAATGGCGACGATCATCGTCGGTACCGCAGCACTAATCATATCGTATGATGTGTTAAGGTGTGCGTTTAATAGGTTTAAGCTAGCATGGGCAATAAGGTACGTAACTGCAGCAAAGATGGCACCTGTTCCAGCTAGAGAGACGGATCCAAGAGTCATGAATAACCAAAGAAAAATTCCGAGGGCGCTGAGAACCCAAAACTGAGAAAATAAGCGCGATTGGAGCCCCTCGACTTCCACCTCGACAAATCCACTACTGCTAATATGTATGTCCGCGCCTTTTGCGCGGAACTTTTCTACTTCAGCTTTGACGAGTGCTAGAGTCTCGCGTTGCTCGATCTTACTTAAGTTTGCTTTAGTTTCGGCGAAAATCGCTGTTGTCGTCCCCTCTTTGTTCAAGAGATTTCCCGAGACGAGGAGATTGGTCATCGCTTTCTCGCGGATCTGCGCCAGGTCGGCATCCGTCATGGTGGAGAAGTCTTCGTCGGGTACCAATTTGGCAAATTCAACGCCCTCGTTTACAACGTTTGGTAGTTGGAGCGTCGTTAAAGATGTTACCCCAGTGATACCCACGATCGCTTCGATATTGGTGGTGAGTTCGCGAATCTGCGTCAAGGTTTCGCGCGCGAAAAGAGTCGGGTTGGCGAGGGTGATAGCAATCATGTCACCGGCTTCATAGGTCCGCTGAAATGCTTGATAACTTAATACAGCTGGATGCTTCTCCGGCAGAACCTCTAACAGACGAGCTGTCACTTGCGCCTTCGGTGCGACTGTTGAGACGCCGCCAGCCAGAACGCAAAAAAGGGCTACGACTAGCCAGGGCATTTTAGTGCTAAAGCGAAAGAAGCGCGCCATCGACCGTTACCTCCCGTAGGCACCGAGCTGTTCGCATCGGGCACCCTGGCCGATTATCGGGTCAATGTTGCAGCGACTTTAACAGAACAAGAATACAACTAAGAAAAGGTTCGGGAAATTGGATGCTTATAACTGATAGCTCAGCTCATAAGCGACAAAATCGTTGTTCCTCCAATAGTAAAATACCGAACCGATGTTGCTGACCCCTGGATACTTGCCGTCAAAACTTTGCAGGGTCAGGCTGTGCTTGATGTCCTCGTCGGAAAAAGTAAGTTTACCACCCCAAACAGTACCCTTGGCGTATAGGTCTAAAGCATAGTTTGCGAGGGCTTCGAGGCGCCCATCAAGAAACGTTGTGCGTGCGGCTGTGATAAGGATGTCGCCCAAAAATGGCTGCGTCAGGTCGGGCCTGAGAAATCGTTGTCGGTAATACTCTGCAACAAGCACAGTTTCGCTGAGAGGTATGCCAAAAAAGCTTTTCAGTGAAGCAAAGTAATTGACCCCTACGGTAAATTGGTAGGCCGGAGTTGTTTTTAGCTCGATCGGGAAAACCTGCGATTGATCGTCAATTTTATCGTAGTCAATCTTAGGCATGACTTTTTTATCTAAGGTGTAAAGGGCATCGCTCTTGATAACCCATTCATCCATGGCGCGGCTGTAGGACGCACCGAATGCCGTCTTTTCCAGTGTCACCTGTTGGATATCGATGACGAGGGGTTGATTGTTCTCGACGCGTGTACCAATAGGTCTTTCGACAAAGTCGTAGTCAGCACCGCGGTAATAAATGAGAGCAAGATCACCACTGCTGACGTTAATATCATATTTCACTGCAAAATTATTTGCCGTCTCTACCTTGGTATTTGCTAAGTAGTTAATCGTGAACGAGGTGAAATTATCTGGACTTACATACCAGTTTTGTCCTCGTAATGGCTGCAGAGTGGCGCCGCGCCAAGGTGTGTAAATAAAATTGAGAGTTGATCCATCGCCCAGGAGTGCGAGGCGGACAGAGGGTATAGGCGCTGACTGGAAGTCCTTGTCACCGAGAAAACCAAGGCGTACGTCTTGTGGATTAAACAAAGCTAAGGGGCTGATGGTGTCGGCGCTACCCCATGCATGAGGTATCACGCCAGCCTGGACGAGGAAGGTATCACTGGACTTCTGCAGGTAAGCCTCCTGCACGATAAACTGATAACCTTTATTTAACACAGAACCATTGGGTAAGGTTAAGGGGGTTGTGACATACGGGTCATCAATCAGCACGTTTTGACGCGTGACATTGCGATTCATGTGCAGACGTAGATTCCAGTGTAAACTGTAGGATCCCAGGATCAGTTTGGATTTGTCGCTGAGACGAAGCTCGCGTGTTGGATTAAATCGCGCTCCATTTCCTGAGTTTCCTTGGGTGACAAAAAGACCGACCGTCGGACGGTGCTGCTGCACTAGTTCTTCGCCATCTGCGCGGGCCGGGAGTGCCCATAGAAATGCCGCACAAGTTGCCAGTAGAATCGGAAAAAGCTGGATGGCCAAGTGCGCCTCCGTGGTTTCTCTAAGAAACCATTAATACTGTGTTTTTTTGCCTCGATGCCCTCATTCTGGCATGACTGAAAAAGAATCTCAATGGTGCCGTACCAGTCAGGAAGTACGGCGGATCCACCCGAAATTAAAGTTAATGCCGCATTCGACCGATACGCACCCACGTGAGGTGGTTCTATGCGACTATCAGTGATACATCGCCGTCTTAGCCGGAGCCGCACTTCCAGTTTCCTAAACTTGGTTAGCTTTGCGGTTAGCTTTGCGCTACTCAGCGCCTCTGTGGGGTGTACATTCTGGGGTGGTGAATCTGCCAAGGTGACCATCCGCGGCAAGATAACTTTGCCCCCGGGCGTGACATCTGGAACGTTACTCATAGGAGCGTCCAGTAGCTCGGTCGAAGAGACGAGCGCTGATCCCACCGCGAACACGCTGAAAGTAATCGCGACCAATGACCTCGCCAACTACGAGCTCACATTGACGGAGGCGCAGCTCAAAGGCGTTCCCAAGCTGCAAATCTTTGGCTTGCTGGTGAAGAACTACCAATCCAAAGCGGTACCCAAGATGAGCAAAGGCGATCTAGTAGGATTCTACCGGAATCAGACAAGCCTCGGGCTATCCCTAGCCGATCGCGGCAGCCGGACATTGACAGCTGATTTAGTGATTAATCGTGAGTTCAAGGATCGGCGCGTAACCATCCCCGTCGAAGTCGCAGGGAGCGACGAGACCAGCGTGGTCGGTGTTTACTGCGGTGAGATACGGGGGTTTAGCGCTGGTGCCTTGGATGTGGATAGTGTCGTTTATGTCAAAGAACTGCCCAAGGCGGCGGGCCTGCAGAGCGGCGTGCTGGACTTCCCGCTTCTGCAAGCCAAGCCAGGGAACCTCTGTTATTTGGTGGCGTTTGCCGACGCAAATCGTAACCAAATGCTGGATGCAGGTGAGCGGTTCGGATTCCACGAAAAGGTGCAATCCTCGGTGCCAGCCGAATTCGATATCAATCAGACACAGGCGACCCCGCTTCGTATCGAGTTGAAGCGCGTGGCCCCAGCGCCTAGCAGCCAGCCCATTGTTGTTAGGGGTGCTTTGGCAATCGATCCTGAATTTGGCGCGAGTATGAAGCGGTTCTTTGTGGTCGCTGTGAAGCAAGAGGATATGGCCTTCACACCAGAAAAGATTGCCGCCAACGTCATTGCTTTCGCGCCAGTTGCTGCTGAAGCAAAAGACTTCGAATTAGACCTAACGTCCTCCGGTATCGCTCCGGGTACTAAGGTGACCTGCTTTGCGATAGGTGACGCACGTGATTACGGTCTGCCAGCGCTTGCCGATGGAGATGCCCTAGGTGTTGCCATACAGGACAACGTTCTCATCAACAAAACCGTCCAGTTTGGTATCAACCCTGGCTTTGACATCCGATTGAATCGTCGCTATTTCGACGGGAATGCTAAAGTCAGGGTGACCTTGGTGAACGATTACCGTGGTCCACTCATGCTTTTTGCCTATGCGGGGTCCATGAATCTGGACGCCAACGCCATCGATCCCAGTAAAGTGGTGGGTTTTGCCTCGTTACGTAAGACTGATTTGCGCACCCAAGCCGATCTCAATGTATATAGCATCGGGCAGAATTGGCCACTAAAAGTCTATGTGCTTGGGCTACTCGACAGTAACAACAACCAGAAGCCCGATCCCGGTGAATCCATATTACTGCCTATCAGTGAAGACGGTGTACCGGTACAGATAACCCTTGAGCGGGGCGCCGATGTAAACGCTTCGCTAAACTATGCTTATCAGTTACAGATCCCATCAAACCAGACTATTTCGCTTAGTGGACGTTTCGCTTTTACCTCACAAGTGGCGGCTAAATTTGTCCATATCATTGTCGCTCAGGGTGAAAGTCTTGACGCCGTCATGGAAGATCCCATCCGTTATGTAAAAGCCTCCGTAAGGGTGCCTCGTGCAGCAGGGCGATACCAAGTAGGGTTACAAAACACTTCACTTAAAGTGGGTGACCAGGTCTACGTCCTTGGGGTAACAGCGGACGGAGTAGGAGATTTTCCCAAGATTACTGCCGACAGTTTAATCGGCGTCTACTCTGCCAACGGGGGAGTTGGGCACCCGCTGAAAGCCGGCGACAACTCGGGTCTCGATCTCGTGATCGATCGTCTCCAATACCGCGACAAGATTTCCATTGTCGGTAATATCAGCAGTAGCTACCGCGGTAAAATGTCCGCTCTGCTCTACGCAGGAAATCCTCTCGATTTAGTGAACCAATCGTTTACTGCCGACTCCATTGTTGCCGTGTCTCAAGCAACCAAAGAGACAGAGCGCTTTAGCTTCAAGTTCCAGACGCTCGTGAGTAATCTCCCGTTGCCGCTCAGCTGTATGCCCCTACTCCTCGAAGACAACAATGGTAACGGTCAAGCAGATGGTGGCGAAAGAGTGTGGTACGGTTTTGATGCTGAAAAAGCGGCACCGCTCGCGATTCAGGTCGATCTGGGAACTGTGCGTGTATTTGACTTCAATGAGTCGAAGTTGATTCCAGACGCCAGCCCAGTCAACATCAGCATAAGCGGCAACATTCGCGTCAATACAGGATCCTCGGCCAAGGGCCGCACCTATGTGTTGCTGCTCGATGATAATTTGCCGTCCTTCAGTCCTACGGAGATTGCTCGTCATATCGTTGCCGTTAAAGAGGTGCCCACTAAGGGTGGTACCTACGCGATAGATCTTAGTCGCTCGGGGTTGAAGGTTGGGGACCGCGTACTCGTAGTTGGTGTTTACGACAAAGATGGCACGGGGCAGGGGTTTCCCCAATTAACACCTAATGACCTGATCGGCATTCGTACCGGCGCCGATAGTTTTGCAAGTACGCTCAGCGCGGGAGACAACGCAGGATACGATCTCGTCATCGATCGGCAAGTGTACGAGGGGCAAACGGCAGTCTTTGGCCGTGTCTTGGGCCAGGTCGATGCACCTAGCGTCCTTGTTGCAGCCTATGCGGGCGACTTTGACGGTCTTACCGATTTTGAACTGGATTACAGCAAAGTCCTTGGCTTTTCTGAAGTCTCGGGCGGGTCTGACCCACGATTCGAGCTCCCGATCAGCGCGATTGGCACACCGTTCCCGGTCAAGGCGTACATTCTTGGTGTCGCTGATACCAACGGCAACCAGAAGCTCGATCCTGGGGAAACAGTTTATTTTCATAGCGCACGCGGTGATAAGGTCCCTGAGAAAGTTGATTTGAGCCAGGGACAGGGGATGGAAGTCGACTTAAACCTAGCATTCAAAACGCAGATACCACGAGGTTATGCGATGCCACTTTCTGGCGCTGTCGCGTGGATGCCGCAGGATGCCACAGGGACTGAGCCTGCGTTTATCTTCGTCGCCAAAGGGGACAGAATCGAGGACATCACGCAAAGCCCTCTAAAGGCGATCAAGTATCTCAAGAGACTTGGCGGTCGCCCGGGGGACTTCGATATCAGTCTCGAAGGTACGGATTTGGTGCCAGGTGACAAGGTCATGATCGGCGTCTTTTTGGACAAAGACTCATCCTTATCTCTCACCTCTGGTGACAGGTTAGGGATTGCTGGGTTGAGTATTGCCGGATACACCAAGACACTGAGCTCCGGTGGTCTCGGTGGTCTTGATGTGAACGTCAGCCTCACAATTTTCAATACGCAAAAAATAATCGATGCGATCATTACGGAGCCTAGCCTCGCGACCTACAGTGGCCGTGTGATCGTGGCATTGTTGGCGGGCTCTCTGACGGCCTTGGATCCGCAGTCGATTGATGTAGCCAAAATTGCAGGCTACGTCGACTTTACTAAACTAGCGAACAAAACGACGCTGGCGATGCCGCTTTTGCCGATCGCCGAGCTACCTCTGGCCGGGGCGTCATTAATCACGATTTTTGACAAGAATGATAACGGTCAACCCGATCCCGGAGAAGACATCGGACTCGTAGCGACAAAGGCGGGAGGGCTTCCGGCGCCTTTAAATGTGACAGCACAATTTGCGGATACGTTATACATCAACACTAAGTATACGTTACCGGTTCCCTCGGGCGTTGACATGGCACTCGTCACTCCCGTGGAGAGTTCCTTTGGAATTGACGCAGAGCAAAACCCTGTGAACGTGGCTGTGTTGCTCGAGGCCCCGATGAGCGACCTCGCCCGCGAGCCCCTGAAGTATGTCAAGACTCTCAGGGCCATTACGGATCTAAGTTCTCCGCAAACGTTTGCGTTGAAGTCTACCGATCTCAAACCTGGTGATCGGGTGACGATGCTAGCCTTCAACCGAGCCCCTGGGTCCACTCAGGGACCAGGGCAGTTGGTTGAGGGAGCGCATGTTGGGGTGTTGTTCAATCCTGATAATTTTGAAACCGCTTATAGGCTGCAAGCGGGAAACAACGATCTCAGCGGGGCGGGTTTCAAAGTCAATCTGGACCGAATCTATTATGAACATAATGGATCCATTCAATTTCGCCTTGATGGGAGCACCCAGTTACGCTCGGGAGATACTATCACTCTGGCAGCTTATGCCGTGGGGAACGGCAATGACGTCAATATTTTGAATGCCTCGTCACAGCTCTCAAATATTGAATTCTCCAAAGTGATCTCGTTTGGGAAATTGGCATACACTGGCCCCACCAAAATAACATTACCGATTTTGCCAGCACTGGGTCCCAGCCTTGTAAATGCGTCAACACGGTCCGTTGGCAACGTTCTGATCGTCGGGTTCCGTGATGATAATGGCAACGGCAAGTTCGAAAACACCGAGCCAGCAGCTTTCTATACGGAGTCAGCTAGTGTGGGTCCGGTGCTCAAAACCATAGGCCTGACAAGTAATAATCTCTCGGGGTCGTTGATATTCAACGGTGCGGCTAACCGTCTTGGCAGTGTGCTTCAGAATTGGCCGTTCGGTCTCGGCAACTGAAGCCGCCGAGCCGCTGAGGCTGTGGTGACAAATTGTTACCAAAAAAACTTTTTGATACTGCCACTGAAGGTGGAATCCCAGTTGTGAGGAGATGGATGAAAGCCGCGACTAGCAGTCGTTTCGTGTAAATGTTTCGAAGTTGGCATGGTCTTTGCTTTGTTACCAGTATTAGCACTCATTGTGTAACGAGCAGAGGATTTGATTATGCGCCAGTGGTTGAAGATGTCTTTTGTAGTGCTTCTCTCAAGTCAAGCCTTCGCTGCCTCTTACCCACCAAGCGAGGGAGGGTATGGCCACAGCGGAAACGGGTATCCAGGAGAATTTCCCAACTACCCAAACTATCCAGGACGCGACAGTCCTTACGCGCGTTGGAATCAGGTGGCGATGAGTCTGCAGGCCAGCGCCGCTCGATTAAATGCCGTAGTGCAACAGGCCAGTGGAGTTCACACGGGAGAAGTACTCGAGCGTGACGCTCTCGCCGGTCCCTACATCAAAATGAATGTAACACCAAGGATTGTAGACGGGGCAACCCTCGCCTTTCAGGCAGTAAATGCTGCTCAAGTTGGTGATGTCGCATCCGCTAATAGTCTACGACTAGCATCCTGTACAGCGATACAGCAGGGCATGATCTATGCAGAACAGGCTCGAGGCACCATCGCTCTGATTCCCGTTGGTTTCATTACACCTGAGTTTATAAGTAATGAAATCACGGTCTATAACGATTCCCGTATCGGTCTGGGTTGTTAATAAAACATTTTTTTGAGGAGGTGGGTCATGAAATTCCATGTGGTTGGTTCGCGTTTGGCGCTTATGTTTGCTGTCTCTGTTGCTGGTATCACTCCCGCATTTGGTGCCTCCGTCCATAGGGGCAATATTGAAGCCTTGAATTCCCGGGTTCACGTACTTCAGCAGCATGTAAATGCAGCATTACAGCGCAATTTTGGTTTTGCGGTGAACGAATTTACGTCTGCTGATGAGGTTTCTTCTGGAATTGATAAAGATATTTTAGAGGCGTCTCCAACAGAGTTAGCAATCCAAAATGCCTTGTCAACTGCTGCGATCCGGGTGGCTGGGTCTGTAACGCGTATTGAAAATATGAACAATATGATTAACTTCGGTGCCGACGCTGCAAGTATCAATGCGCAAGCGGTGATGCTTTGCAGTGAAGTCGCGGGTGCTCGTGCTCTTGTAGCTGGTTCGAGATTACGCGCTACGACATCATTTGATGCTGGTATCTACGCGCAAGGGACGGCAGCTTATTTTGCCATGACACAAGCAATCGACGATGCTCAGTTTGTGACACAATCAGCTCAGTGTGGATTTTAGATCGTGTGTCGGAGGGGCGGTGAGATCCGCCGCTCCGACCTGTCTTTTTGGCCATCAAATTATTTCACTAATTACTCATAAAGGCTTTTAAATATGAGATGGATAAATGACTTAGCCAGACTCCTTATGTTCCTCTGTATCAGCTCATTTGCTTTTACATCACCTGTTGCGGCTGCCGACGTTGAGCGGCTTAACGAAGCGCGGATGATCATTCAGAGGTCCATACTACATGTAGATGCCGTGATAGGTCGTGTTTATGGCGGAACGTCGCATAGGTGTGACCAAATCACCGAATATTCTCAGTGCATCAGGCAAGGATGTCTGTGGACCGAGGGATTTTGCAATTACGGACAGCAGTCTTTTGAAATGGCTAACGATGGAGCGGACGTCAACGAAAATGACTATGCTGCTGCATTTGTCTTAACACTTATTAAATTCAAGTTGCGGGTTAGCGATGCAAATCTGAGCGAAGCTACTAACGCAGCTATTGCTGGTGATTTTAATAGATCACAAAATCTTACTAGGTCAGCATGCGAATTCTTAGCTGCGGCTAGATTTAAGGCAGAGGCTGGCAAGTTGACACTGCTCATTCCTGGCCCCCAAACTCTTACGGTGCAGGATTTTGACGTCATCGTCCGTGATGCCAGTGAAGCTCAAGCCCTGATTGGTTGCTGAAGCCACATGTTTCGTCTTTGGAGGTGCCGTCTTGATGAAGTGCAATCGTCAACAGTTCGCCGTATTCATGACGTTTATTGCTAGTCTGAGTCTTGGCTCTGCCCAGGCAAGGGCAGAGGTTGGTCAGTCTGAAATGGCAGCGACCAATTTAGTTCGCGCTCATTTTCGATCGCTAGAGTTAGACGAGGTCGTCAGTCGCATGCGGCAACTAACGGATCGATTAGGGGAGCGTGAGCCTTTACGTCAAGCACCTGCAAGGTTGAGCAAAAACCTTGCAAACATCCGGGCGGAGACGGACAAGGCGCTTGCCCATGTTGATGATAGTGATCTGCTGAAAAGCAGTGAGATCGTGGTTAAATCAACGCAGGCGGGCATGATCGCCATTCTTGCTGCGATCAAACTAAGGTTGTCGCAGCTGGATTTGCTGAGTGCCGATGATAAAGCTACGTTGGACAAAATGATCGGCAGTATTCAGAACCTAACGCTACCACGTAACTGCGAAATAGAGGGATGAATATGCATCGGGTGCTGTCTCGGTTGCTAGCGGCCAATCTCTTAGTGTCCCTTTGCGTCGTTGTTGGGTGTGGCTCAAGAGACAGCGCCTATAGTACGCGCTCTGCCTTTGGCGAAAACGACATCGAGCTAGTGACCTCAGACGCGGATGTACCGGTATCCATAACCTCGCGCTTCGGGTTGCTAGTGGCAGAGCTCCCGGCAGCTATTGAGGGGGATAGTCCATCTTTCTGGCCTATTTGTGGTGCTCTTATTATTGACGCGCGTCGCCTCATCACGAATGCTCATTGCTTGAAGGATATAGGAGCTAAACTTCATTTTTTGCGTGGTTACATGGCTTCGCCTGGAAGTGCGTTGGAGGTGCATGGTATCGCGGATAACGATATCGACTTGCTGCGCTTAACTCTCAACGGTCAGGTAAGGCGGGATCTAAAACCTGGTCCTGGCGATATCGCCATGGAACGCGTCGTAGCGCAAAATCAGGAATTGGACCTAGGATTACTTCAGGCTTCAAGTGATACAGGGCAATCTAAATTAGAGTTAATGGACTCGAAAGTCGCGCTGAGAGCTGAGCTGTATCACTTCCCCAACAGTCATCCGTTGGCTCGATCAAGCAATTGCTGGTATGTCCCCCCGATAAATGAACCATTTTCGCGCCACGACTGTGATTCTCTACCTGGTTCTTCAGCAGGTGTCCTGATATCCGCTGATCAGCAACATATATTGGCTCTTCATCGCAGTGGGCGCGTACAAAATTCTTATAGGTGGTTTCAAGAACATCAGCGATTTGAGTCTGCCGATGAGATTTCGAACAAAAAATGCATGAGTTCTGAAAGTCCTGAACGCTGTAGAGTCGAGCACAGCTTCAACAAGGCCATAGCCCTCGGAAGCGTACTTAGCTGGGTCGCAACGGTGCCTAATGGGAGTAATTAGCTGAAAGCATTGACCTAAAAATATTTCTTTGTGGACCTAAAGAATTTCTCCTGCTGCTCCGATAAAACGGTCAGTTTTTAGGTTCAGTCACAAAGGAGTGTTACGATGGTTATGCATGTCAAGCACCTCAATGATGCTGAAAACCGAGAGCCCCAACTCCTCACTGCCACAGCCGATGCTATCGTAAGGCTCAGTAGCCTAGTTAAAAGCTATAAGCTCGGGCAGACCGTCGTCCCTGCCTTGCGAGGGCTCAGTCTGGAACTCAACCGTGGTGAGTTCACAGCTGTGATCGGTGCCTCTGGTTCCGGCAAAAGTACACTACTGAACATGATCGGGTGTATCGATGAACCTGAGTCGGGTTCTATTGTCATTGATGGTGTTGATGTACTGTCGCTTGATGATAATGAGAGAAGCCGGCTGCGTAACCAAAAGATTGGATTCATATTCCAGTCATTTAACCTAGTACCGGTACTTACTGTCGCCGAGAACGTCGAGCTTCCACTACTGATTAACCCCACCGTCCCAGCCTCAGAACGGCGGGAGCGGGTGCATCAGGCTCTCGAAGACGTAGGCTGTAGTCGGTTTGTGCGTAACCTTCCAGATCAGCTATCCGGTGGGCAGCGTCAGCGTGTAGCGATCGCTCGAGCGCTAGCTGGTAATCCGGATTTGGTACTGGCCGACGAGCCCACTGCAAACCTGGACTCCGAGAATTCCCATCGCATCATCGATCTTATGTTGGATCTCAATGCGCGGCGGCGCGTGACTTTTCTCTTCTCGACCCACGACGAGAAGTTGATGGGCCGCGTGTCGCGCATCGTTCACATAGCCGACGGGGTCATTAAGTCATGAATCTTCAACTATTCAGGATTGCTGCGCGCAACCTGTCGCGCAATCGGCGTCGAAATATAGCTACGGGTTCGGCTTTAGGGCTCGGGTTTGCCGGGCTACTGGCCATCACCGGCTTTCATGAACAGGTCGAGCACAACCTGCGGGCGTATACCGTATATGGTGCGAGAACCGGCCACATACTTTTATACAAGCACGAGGGGCTTGATAAGTTTGAAACAAATCCCCGCGAATATGGTCTCGACGAACGAGACCTACAAGCCATCAAGAGAATCACGGCAGAGATGCCGGAGGTTGAATACGAGGGGGCGCAGTTAATCGGGCCTGGATTGGTGAGTAACGGGTGCCAGTCCGTACCGTTTTACGCCACAGGTATCGACCCCGAGCTCGATCGGCGGCTGCAGCAGCACGCTTACAACGTACGGTGGAACGGCGGTCTGAGTAGTCTTAAGAAAGGGCGGGAACTGTGGGCCTACAACGCGGATGAGTCGGTCATCATGCTTAGCACTGGTCTTGCCACTTTGGTCGGGAAAAATAGCCCGAGAGATCCCGAGCAAGCCGGTGGCAGCAGTGATCCCATTGACTGTGCTGCGGCAGATCTCAATGACAAGCTGAATGCTGATTCTCTCGTTCAGCTCGCTGGCTACAGCTGGGCAGGTATGATGACGGGTTACGATGCCAGTGTGACGGGCATCTTCGCTACATCCAATTCCTTTTTCGACAGCGCCGCGGCTCGGTTGCCCCTAGCCCAGTTGCAAAAGCTCTACGGCACGCGTGGAGCGACATCGTATTCGCTGTGGCTGAAGGACGAGGAAGATGTTCCAGCCGTGATGATGAGCCTAAAATCGAAACTGGCTACGGCTGGTCTGAACTTCGATGTTTTCGCGTGGAACGATCCTGGTGTCTCGCCGCACTACGACGGGATGTCCAAATTTATCGTAACAGTGACTGGATTTATAGCAACCATCATCGCGGCCGTGGTAGCTTTGTCGGTTTCCAACTCTGCAACAATGACCATCATTGAGCGCGCACGCGAAGTCGGCATGATGCGGTCGCTGGGTTTTACAAGGCGATGGATACGCGTTCTTTTCGTCACAGAAATCGCCTGTATCGCTCTCATAGCACTGATTTCTGGTGCAGCGTTTGGCTTTGTGATGATCATGGGACTAAATGCGCTGGGCCTACCGCTCGATATTCCAGGGATTATATCAGGTCTCAAAGTAAAGATGCTGATCGACCAGGGTACAATAAGCCGCGGTGGGATTGCCATATTTGTTCTTGCCGTGACAAGCGCACTTTACGCGGTCTGGAATGTAGCCAAAAACAACATTGCCTATTTACTCACTGGAACTCACCGTTGATGAGGTCGATCAACCTGAGTCTATTACGGAGAGCAACCATGTCAAAAGTTTTCAGTACTACGCGTAAATTGTTTGTGGCGTTCACATTTCCACTACTGGCCACGGCCCAGGCAGCTGATGCGCCCTCGGCAGAGGAACTTTTGAAGGATGCCGACCGTGCGCGAGGAGCGGTCGATGTCGGCATGACTTGGAATTCAAACGTTGAAACTGTTGACGGCAAAAACACCAGTAAGATTGTCTACCTCATTAAAGCTAAAGGTGATCAGGCCGTTGCAGAGACCATGGAACCAGATACCAGTAAGGGTGAATATATGGTGTTTAAGGAGCGGAATCTTTGGTTCGTCAAGCCAGGTATGAAGCGTCCCGTCGTTATCTCGGCGCGACAGAAGTTAACGGGGCCGGCGTCCAACGCAGACATAGTTTCGACCAATTATTTTCGTGATTACGACGGGTCCATAGTCGGTGAGGAAAAAGTAGGTGGTGTTGATTGTTGGAAGATGGAGCTTAAGGCAAAGGCAAAAAATGTCAGCTATAACGGCATTCGTTACTGGGTAGCTAAGGCTAACCATCTAGGTCTGAAAGCCGAATTTCTAAGCATCAAAGGCGAGCCGTTCAAGTTAGCCGAATTCAAGTACGAAAACAAAATTTCAAGCAGCGGCAAAGAGCGGCCCTTTATGAGCAAGATTCTTATCAAAGATGCCCAACGAGCTGATAGCAGTTCGACGATTGTGGTATCAACACCGAAAATTATCGATGTTCCTGATGGCAGTCTGGACGTCAAAAATTTCATCAAGTGAAGAAAGAGGTCATCATGCAAAGCAGTGGTCTCATATTTAGGCAGATTTCGCGCATAGCCCGTCGTAATGTCATGCGTAACTGGCGTCAGAGTTTTTCCACCATACTTGCCATTGCTGCGGGATTCGCTTCGGTGGCTTTGTTTGACGGTTTTATGGCTTTACTGGATCGACAAGTTGTCGAGTCGACGCGTCATCGCGGTATGTTAGGGGACCTGATGATCCAGCAACACGGTGCTTTGCAAGCCGGACACCAGGATCCTTGGCATCATTCCCTCGATCAGAAGCAGCAGAAATTCATCACAGAATTTCTGGGTCAAGATCCTGAGGTGGAGCGATACACCAAGATTCTTGATATGTATGGCATTGTGTCGGCCGGGCAGCAATCGGCTGTATTTGCTGGATACGGCTACGAGTTAGAAGCCGGTGGAGCCATGCGTGGTGATAAATGGTTTTGGAATACTTCAGCTGGGGTGCCTCTGGAAAGGGCCAAGGAACCGTCAGTGATTCTTGCCAGTGGGTTAGGGCGGATTGTAGGGTGCGATCCCTTAGTAAACGATAAAGGTGGTAAGTTCCTCAGATCTGACGGCAGCTTTGTGCCTGAGGAGAGAGCCTTTAAATGTGCGACAGACCAAGTGAGTCTAACCGTGACGACTGAGGCCGGCCAAGCTAACATCGTCAATTTTCCCGTAGCGGGTATCCACGACCCTGGTGTACGGGATCTACTCAAGCGACATGCGGTAACGGACTTAGCTTCGGCGCAGCAAATGCTCGACACCGACAAAATTTCTTCGTTTCACGTGCAATTGCGTGATCCATCAAAAATTGACGAGTTCACTAGCAGGCTGAAAGCCGCCGAAGCAGCCATGCCTTTTCATCTAGAAGTGGTGAAGACCTTCAAGCACCCGATGATCGACCAGGTCGTCAAGGGGCTGAGTCTCCAACGGACCATTCGCAATATTTTCCTCGTGATCGTGGTCTTTATCGTGGTGATGGCCGTGACCAATACGATGATGAAGGCAGTCAAAGAGCGGACTCGCGAGATTGGCACCCTGAGGAGCCTGGGATTTCTCCGGCGCCACATTGTGGCCATGTTCTCGCTTGAGGGTATGTATCTGAGCCTTTTTGCCTGCATGGCGGGACTTGGTAGCACATTTGTCCTACGCGAGCTGATACATTTAGCTGAGATCAAATTCAGCGCAGGTATGATGAGCAATCCGATCAGTATCCAAGTGATCAGCCTGCCGATGACCTGGGCCGTGACCGGTATGGTGTTAGTTGTACTTGCGACCTTAACGGCGAATTTAGCGTCAAGGCGGGCAGCAATGATGGTAATTGCTGATGCGATGAGGGACACTTGATCAGTTTGTTATTTCATGGCGATCGTTTTGGATCGTTAAGGAGGCACTATGCGTAGGTTAGACTTAAAGTTGGGTCTTTTGGTGTCCTTGATCTCTAGCAGTTCGATTGCAGGCGAAGCTAAACCTAACGCCGATGAGATTATGAAGAAGTTGAACGACACGAAGACCCCCGCCAGCGTCTTTACCGTGGTCACCTTGACCATTAGCAAGGGCGGGTCGTCGGTTGAAAAGGCGTTTAAGAGCTGGAGTATGAAAGTCAACGATGACGAGCAGCACACACTCATCGAATTTACAAAACCGAACAATACGAAAATTCTAGCTCACTCAAGGCGCAAAGGTAACGACGATCGCTGGATTAAGACCAGCTCAGGAGCTCCGAAAAGGGTCGCTAATTCTGGTGGTGATCAGTACTTTGTACAATCTCATTTTTCCTACGGCGACCTTGATTTTGCGCGATCCAAAAACTTCAAACACGAGGCCCTGTGCGAAGGCGCTAAATGCGAAGTAGACTACAAAGGTGCACCGCATTATCGTATCAAATCGGTACCCGATACAGCGGATGCAGACTTTGCTTATCTGGTCAATGTGGTGCGCGTCAGTGACAGCTCGGTGGACAAGGTCGAATATTATGCGAAAGACGGTAAACTTATCCGTGAGCTCATGATTGACGAGCGCAAGGATGTTAAGGGCTATCAGATTCCCACGATGGTAGTCATGAAGATGGCGGATTCTGGTGATTCATCGGCATTAAAAATCACCGAGGTCGAGATTGAATCTGATAAGGTGAAGAAACAGCTTTTTGACAAGAATTTGTTGTGACAGGGGACCATATGAAACCTTACTTCCGCCTAGTCATTGCCTCAGTCTCCCTATTCTTCGGGTTGACGGCCCTAGGGCGTACACCGGATAAATCCTGGCAGCATTCTGGGGAAATCGACGGAGTTGCTGTATACAGCAAGGCGTCGAGTGAGGCCGGAGTTACGGAGTTTCTGAGTAGTATGGTGGTCCCCTCTGATATGGCCACGACCGCAGCTACGCTGATCGAGGGGTCAAACTTTGCCAATTGGATCGAGGGCTGTGTGGAGAGTCAGGAGATTGAGCGTAAAGTGTCGCACGATCCCAAGACGTCTCTCGCAGATCAATTTAATGTGATTTATGGCATCAATAAAGCTCCGTGGCCCCTATCGAAGCGAGATTTTGCCGTAAAAGCCGTGATGAATATCGATCGGGAGAAGCCAGGCTCCGCGCCGCAAATCGTGTTTAAGGCTGTCTCGGTCGACGATAAAGTTCCCGTGAAGTCGGAATATGTCCGGGTGAAAAAGATGGTGGTAAATATTCGGCTTACGCCAGTCGACGGTAACGACAAGGCAACCGAAGTGGAATTCGGGTTAGCCGTGGACCCGAACGTTGATGCGCCAAAGGCTATCCAAGAGGGAATTGCGCGGGAAAATCCTCCTAAGTCGCTACTGCGCCTCAAAAAGTTTTTGGAAGCTCCAAAGTTTGACCCCAAACTAGCTGACACCATCCGTGAGCGGTTGCGCCTACTCAAGTAAATCCTGTATACACACCCTCAGTATTTTTTTAGTAATAACAAATATATAGAAAAAACCCTCAAGTTTTGGCCTGATTATTCCGAATACGCTAATGCAGTATGGAGATCAGGCCCCATGGCGAAAGCGAGTCAAAACGGGAATCAGAAAGCTGGCTCATCAGGAGAGCAGGCGACGCTGTCCGTTTATGGCTACATGGACTACCGGGTCTATCTTCGGGACTTTTACGAGTTTAAGAAGGCTAGCCATCGGGGCTATAGTTACCGGGCCTTCTCTAAAGCAGCGGGCTTTTCAGCTCCCAACACCTTAAAGTTAGTGATCGAAGGTGAGCGTAATATAGGACAAGGCGCCATCGATCAGTTTGTGCAGGGCCTCAATCTGAAAGGTGCCATGGCCGCCTATTTTGCCACGCTGGTCCAGATGAACCAGGCCAAGAACGACAGCGATAAGGAGGCCTGTTTTCGGATCCTCCAGCAACTCACGCCGCAGGCTAAGCGACGTGACCTCCACGCCGATGAAGTCACTTATCTAAGTCATTGGTTGTATCCCGTGCTGCGGGAAATGGTGTCACTACCAGAGTTTCGCGAAGATCCCTATTGGATTTCGCGCCGTTTGGTCGGAGCCGCATCAGTGAATGAAGTCAGTCAAGGTCTGCGCTTTTTAATCGATGCAGGATTTGTGGTGCGTAATGGGGACCGCCTGATACCCAGCGACAACATGATATTTTCCAGTGACGAAATGCGCAGCCTGGCGATTCGCAACTACCACCGGCAAATGCTCGACTTGGCTAAACATGCCATCGACACTTTGGACATCAGTGAGCGTGAATTCGGCGCCTTGACTGTGATGCTACCAGAGATGGCGGTTCCGGCCCTCAAGGAACGGATCAAACAATTTCGACGCGACATCCATAGCTGGGCGGTGCATACCGTCACCGAAGCTGATCCCGAGTCGGTGATTCAAATCAATGTGCAGATGTACCCCGTTACGAGGAAGGTGAACGGATGAAACTTCACCAACCGATGATCCATGCTTTATTTTTCACAAGCCTATGCTTTAGCGGCGTTGGTTGTAGTTTAGGCACGGAAGTCGGTAACGGGTTTAAGCCTGGCAAGGACGGTGGTGGTGATTCACGCACACAGATGCCCAAAAAAGCCTTCCCGAATGATTCTACGGAAGACATAGCAACTGACGGACTTTTTGAACGAGGCGACGCCGTGATTAGTAGTGACTCTGGTATGGGGAGTGCCGCGACTGTCGCTTCGATTAATTCAAAAACTAGCACGGAATCCATCAAGTCCATTCGCCCAATCAGCAGGATTGATGATGCTATGCTCCAAAATACCAGACTCCCTAACTCGCTTGTAGACTTAGCCATGACCGGCTGTGCATCGCCACTTTACGGGTCTGGTGCACCATCGGGTCGCGTTGAGTTTAGCCTTGCGGTGAATGGCGACCTCAGTGCCGGCAAGATATCGGTGACGGCGTCCGCTGACGGCAAGTCCTGGGATATAATTGGCACCGATCCACTCTTTAGGCGTACGGTCACGCTGACTCCCGAGGTAACGGTAAAGGCTACGAGTGCCAATGGAGCAGTCGTAGACGTTCCGTCATACTCGTCGTGTGAGGTACAAAGTATCACAACCACAACATCGCTCAGCGGATACAGCGGAGCCTTCAGGAAAATCACTCAGAAACTAGCTACTTCAAAAGGTAACACATACCTCACCTGGTACGTGCAGGAGGGGGCTGGAGACTACATCACGCGGTTGAAGCGTATTGAGCTCGATAAATTTGCTGATGCTCAGCAGGCCTTCGCTGTGTTCTCAGCGCCCTAAACCACTCTAGGGCGCCTCAATTAAGTACCGGGTATTAGTTCAAGATTGTGCAGATCACGTAGGCACTTGTGGATAAAAGTCTCAGTAATGTGTGGCACTGTCTCATCTAGTCCGAGTTGTGCGCGTTTACTGCGCATGTTAGCGCCGGCAAAGCGTATTTCGTCGTTAGCGTTAATCGGATGTTCCCATTGATAGATAATGGGAAGCGGCGACTGCTGGCGTTTATGGCTAGGGAGTTGCTGCAAGCGATCGGAAAAGCGACGGTACCAGTTGTCAAAATCAGCGATCATGGTGATATCGTATCCTGCCGATCTTACCCATTGGACGATTTGATCAAGCGATACGCGATCCTGGTGGTCATTGACACAATGGTAGAGCGAATAACCAGCGGATGGTTTTAGCGCAAAGCTAGCGATCGACTCCGCCACAAAATTTACTGGTAATCCGTCGAAGTGGGCCTCTGAGTTTGAATTGTGCGTATAAAAGGAGGCGGGCGCCAATTTGGTATATACTAGACCGCAAAGGAGGCGGCTAAAAAAGTCGTTGCTATTGATCTGCCCTGATTCCTTTGTATGCGACAATATCATGCCGCAGCGTACCGTCGTGACGGGAAGGTTAAATTTACTCGCAGCTTGCTCTAGCAGTATTTCGGCAGCCCACTTGGTTGTGCCGTATCCGGCGGCGTAGGTATCTAATAATGGTACTCCTGAGAATAGCCTGCTGGCAGTCTCATCCTCAGTGACAACCGTATGCCGCGGCAGATAACTGGCAACACCCACACTCGAGACGAAGGTTAGTGGTTTTCTTTTTTTGGCCACTGCAAAGCGCACAATTTCTGCCGTCCCAAGTACGTTGGGCTCATATAGTTGCTCGTAGGTGAAGGCATGGTTTACCAGGGCGCCATTGTGTAGCACGATGTCGACCTCAGTGGTGAGCGACTGCCATTGATCCTCCGACCAACCGAGTTTAGGTTGCATCAGGTCACCAGCAATGGGGATGAGTCGCCTCGACTCTACGAGTTTCGTTACCTTGTTTCTTAACGAGTCATCGGCGCCTTCAAAACTATCTATAAATCGATCTTTGGCGGCAGCATCATGGGGAGCGCGGACGACACAGTAAATGGGTCGCGATTTATGCGCTTTCAAGGCCATCTCGAGGGCAAGAAAGCGACCTAGGAAACCGTTAGCACCCGTAAGCAGCACAGCTGGATCGGGTGGCAAATCGGTGAGCGGAGCCAAGTGGCCGGCATCTAACTCATCCCGCGTAAAATAGCGCTCGATACTCAGATCTTTAGCCAGAACCTCAGTCGGAGTTGAGCCGTGAACGGCGTTAAACGCACCTGGGCGATCCGGGCTCTCCGTCTGCGTCATGTTATCTAAATGCTTGATGAGGTTTGCGATCGACTGATGGGGATTAAGAATTAAACCCACAGGCACCTTAATGGCACAAAGTGATTCCAGAGTTGAACTCAGCTGTACGGCGCTCATTGAGTCACCACCAATGCTGGCGAAGCTGTGTGTCTGATCAAGATCGTGCTCGGGAAGTCCAAGGGTGGCTGCTACGGCGCGTAGGATTTTAACCCCTAGGTCTAAATCTTGCGATGCCGCCCGCAATTTTGCTAACTCAAGTAATTGTTGATTGTCGTGTAGATCGTAGAGGCGCTCTAGTTCGTCAGCGTAGCGAGCTTTTAATTTACCGGCGATCTGTTTACCGCTTTCGGTTACAAGTCCCTCATCTTTCGTAAATCTGCTGCGTTCGATGATAACGTCGCGCGGGATTTCGTAAGGGAAAAGTGATTCAATTTTTGCGATATGATTGATCTCGGATTGCACTGCCCTTTTAATAGCTACATCGTCTGATGATGCGATGTCCAATTTAGCTAGGGCCTCACTATTTGGTACGACGACGGCGAGTAAATAAGAACGCATACCCGTACCGTATAGGAAAATCTGATCGATGAGACCGTTACCGCCCGTGTAAATACTTTCTAGGCGCCACAGGCTGACAAATTCGCCTTGTGACAGCTTCAGAATATTCTTCTTGCGATCAATCCAGTGTAGTTCGTCAGGTCCATGTTCTTCGACAATGTCGCCAGTACGTAGGTAACCATCCTGATCAAATAATTCTGCCGACGCAGCGGCATTCTTAAGATAGTAACGGACATGATGGCGTAATTTAACGTGGAGTTCCCCACGAGGATAAGGTTTGTCGGTAGTTCGGTAGTCTAACTCTGGGACGTCGGCGAGCTTGTAGTCTTCTACCGCTGGACGCAGTAGGCGATTATCAACAGAAATAATCCCGCCCTCGGTAGAACCATAGGTATTAAAGACTGGAACCAGAAACGTATTTTTGAGGAAATCCAGGATCACTGGCGCTGTTGGCGCTGAGCCTGTTGTAACCGATAAAAGGCGATCACCGAGAAAGTTGTAGCGCATGGTCTCCATCACCTGATTCTCGATGTCAGAGACGTCTGTCAAGTTCGAAGCCTCAGCCCTCAGTAGCATGACTTCGCGCTGGAATTCCTGGTAAATCAGGGTCGACACGCGTGGTACCAAGAAAAAGGTCGTCGGTCTTGCTACTCTAAAGTCGTCAAATAGCGTCGACATGTCACTCTTCTGCGTAAAGTGAATAAGGCCGCCATTGACAAAACTACGCAGGACGCTGATGCGACCTGCTATATGATTCAGGGGAGAAAACGATAGGTAAACTAGGGGCAAGTTTGCGCCTTGATCTAGTCGCGTCGAGCTGTGCCAATATGCGGCCCACAGACGCTCATGGAATACCGCGCCTTTGGGCCTACCAGTGCTTCCAGAGGTATACATGACGGTGACCGTTGGGTCGGTATCGGGCGACGGACGATAAGGGCGGATAACGCCCTCAGATGCTCCAAGGGCAATGACGTCATTGATCGTCGCCAGTCGCACGCTGCTTCCAGAGTCCGTCAGCTCTTTTTGTATCCGAACAACATCAGAGGCATGGTGATCACTGGTGGCTAGGTCAATCAGCACCAGGCTTTTGACAGAGGGGCATCTGGGTAACACACGGAGTATAGATGGTAGGTGCTCCCAGCTCACGACCATGCAGGAGATCTCAGCTTCGTTAATAATGTATTCAAAGTCACTCGCTGGCATATGAGCTTGAAGAGGCACCGCTACGGCACCCAAATAGAGACAGGCCAGCTCGGCAATTACAAACTCTGGACTGGCAAATCCCAGGATTCCAACGGCATGCTCGGTGCTTACGAGGCCGCTGTGACTCCATCCGGAGGCTAAACCTGAAGCTTGCTCCCAAACCTCACCGTAGCTGACAGTGCGGAAATGGCGTTCGCCAGGCTGGCGATATCCTAGAGCTGGCCTCTCGGCATAAACGCGGCAAGCATGGGTCACAAAATCGATAGCGACTTTGCTCTTGCCCAGAATTTCGCTCACCAAGGCCGGGATGGTGACGCTCTTACTCAGTACGGGATCTGACTGGAGTAAGTGACGCGCACGCTCTTGAGAGAGTAAAAGTAGCTCTTGATTGTGGGGAGCGATCGTTGCGGGCATAGAAGGGGGCTCCAGTATCGGCTGCTGCTGTGAGTGTCTCACCTCACATAAAATCACTCTCGCCCAGGCTGATGCAAGTGACCTTAACAAGAATGGCTACATAGTTGCGTGAGCAACTCTGTAGCCACTTATGTTTGAACAATCTTAAGTCGATTAGGGCGTTGGTTTTTTACCAAAGGCCCCACGGCGGCTGAGCTTGATCTTGCCTTGGCGGTCGATGTCCAAGACTTTAACCATCACTTCTTCGCCTTCCTTGAGGACGTCCGTCACTTTGTTAACGCGACCCTCTTCCAGCTCGGAAATGTGGCAAAGACCTTCCTGGCCCGGCCTGATTTCGATGAAGGCACCGAAATCAACGATGCGCTTAACGTTGCCGAGATAGATGCCACCGATCTCAGGATCGGTAGTCACGGTCCGGATCATTGATTTCGCGGCTTCAGCCGATACTACATCCGGCGATACGATATTGACCATGCCGTCATCGCTGATGTCGATCTTGACGCCAGTGTCAGCCACGATCTTCTTGACCATCTTGCCGCCTGGGCCGATCAAGTCACGGATACGATCAGTTGGGATCTTCAGGTGGAAGATCCGCGGCGCGTATTCGCTCAGCTCCTTCGGCTGCGCAATACAAGCGCGCATCTTGCCGAGAATGTGACGCCGGCCCTCTTTAGCCTGCTCCAGAGCAGCGCTCATGATCTCATTCGATAGACCACCGATCTTGATATCCATCTGCAAAGCAGTGATACCGTTCTCGCCGCCGCATACTTTAAAGTCCATGTCACCGAGGTGGTCTTCGTCACCAAGGATGTCGGTCAAGATGGCGTACTTGTCGCCCTCTTTGATCAAGCCCATGGCGATACCGGCTACTGGCTCAACGATTGGCACGCCAGCGTCGAGTAGTGCCATGGTGCCCGCGCACACGGTTGCCATCGAGGAACTACCATTGGACTCAAGCACTTCGGATACGAGACGAACCGTGTAGCCGAACTTGTTCTTGGTCGGGATGATCTGAGCGAGCGCACGCTCGGCCAGAGCTCCGTGTCCCATCTCGCGACGGCTCAGCCCGCGCAGGGGCTTAGCTTCACCAACGGAGAACGGTGGGAAGTTATAGTGCAGCATGAAGCTTTTGAATTCGTCAGCAGCGTGAATGGAGTCCAAACGCTGCTCGTCATCACCGGCACCTAAAGTCACGGTCGCCACAGCTTGAGTCTCGCCACGTTGAAACAGCGATGAACCGTGAGGGCGACGCAATACCCGGGTCTCACAGAGGATGTCACGGACGTCGCGGAAGCCACGACCACCGATACGCCTCTTCTCATCGAGAATTTGGCTACGCATCATGTTGTACTTGAGCTCTTCAAGGATGCCCTTAACAGCGCCCTTTACTTCCGGTCCGTCACCTTCGCCAACAACGGCTTCGATCACTTGCTTGCCGGCGGCTTTGAGTGCCTTGTTGCGCTCCTGCTTGTCGCTCACAGCAAACCCAGCTGCGATCGGTCCTTTAGCAGCGGCGTACACCTTGGCTTTCAGGGCTTCATCGACAGCTTTCTTGACGACCGTGCGCTTCGGCTTGCCAATCAAGCGTTGCGCCTCGAGTTGCACGTCGAACAGCGGCTTCATCCACTGCTGTGCCGTCGTGATGGCGCTGAGCATTTGCTCTTCACTCAAGAAGTTGGCGCCGGCTTCCACCATCAAGATGGCGTCAGGACGGCAGGCTACGTTGAGATCGAGGTCAGAGGGTTGGTTATTCAGCGGGTCCAAGATCAACTTGCCGTCATGGAGCCCGATCCGCAGCGAGGCGACAGGACCATTGAACGGAATGTCGCTGACCATCAGCGCTGCACTGGCACCTAGCAGGGCGAGCGGAGCTGGGTTGTGCTGGGGATCGAAGGACATCACTGTCGCCACGATTTGGGTGTCGCACATGTACTCCTCAGGGAACGATGGCCTGAGAGGACGGTCAATCACCCGGCTGATCAGTGCTTCCCGCTCGCTAGGTTTGGTTTCACGTTTAATGTATCCACCGGGGATCCGGCCTGCTGCGTAGAACTTCTCGATATAATCGACGGTGAGCGGGAAGAAGTCCTGGCCTTCTTTGACCTCGTCAGCAGCACACACGGTCACTAGGACCTGAGTGTCGCCACAGCTGACCATCACGGACCCATTGGCTTGCTTAGCAAACCGCTGAAACTCCAGCTTAATTAACTTATCACCGACGGTTACTTCTCTAATCAGACTCATTCGCAGCATCCTTAACTTGGCAAAAGCACTTCCGCATCACAACAACAAGAGACCAAGTAACCGTTACTTACGGATTCCTAGATCGCTGATGAGCTTCTTGTAAGCTTCGTAATCTTGGCGGTGCAAGAAATCGAGCAAACGACGACGTTGTCCTACGAGCTTCATCAGACCCGTCCGCGAGTGGTGGTCTTTGTTGTGCGCCTTGAAGTGGTCATTAAGGTAGTTAAGACGGGCGGTTAGGAGAGCTACTTGAGCTTCCGGGGAACCAGTGTCGTTCTCGTGACGGCCGTACTTCTTCAATAGTTCCGCGGTTTGAGCGGCAGACAATGACATGAACGCGATCTCCAATAATTACTGAATGATGACTACAACCTATTCGGGAAACCCTCTGTAGGCGAGTAGTAAGCATGGTGGTTTAGCGCAAATAAACGAAGTAGGCAAGCGAAGCTGTTTCAAATTGCTGTAATAATTAAAAGTAAACAAACTAATGTATCTTTTATTATAAATAGTTTGACAATTCATTTAAAATTGACTAGTTTTTGTGAGTGTCGATCTATTTTGGCTTAGAGTGTGCCCCACCTAGGACTTCTATCCGCTGGTGGCCTGGGACGCTCCATCCGCTAAGCAGTCGCGATCTGACTTGTCTGCATCAGTCTCGTCCCCTTTGCTATCGTGCACAGCTTGGCTCGCATCATTGACCGATAAGAAACAACCCGGAGTCATGTATGCAATTCAAAGTCGGAGACAAGGCTGTTTACCCTGCCCACGGTGTCGGCGTGATCAAGCGGATTGAGTCTCGCAAGATCGGCGGTACCAATCAAGACTTCTATGTGTTGCAGATCTTGGCATCTGGCGCCACGCTCATGGTACCTATTAGTGGCTGCGAGCGGGCCGGCATGCGCGGGCTGATCAGCGATGAGCAGATCAACTCCATTTACTCGATCCTCAGAAGCCCGGGTAAAGTTTCGCACACGACTTGGAATCGCCGGTTTCGGGAATTTAATGATAAGCTGCGGACTGGCTCCGTTGCTGATATTGCTGAAGTGTTGCGGGATCTTTGCTCCCTCAAGGGCGATAAGGACCTGTCATACGGCGAGAAGAAGATGATGGACAAGGCCCTGGCCATGTTGGTCTCGGAGATCAGCGCCGCAGCAAGTCGTGAGGCTAACGAGGTCGAGGTCGAGCTGAGTCAACTGTTGATGCCAAACTGAGCGGGTTCTGGGCATCAACCACTGCGTTGAGTTGCCTGTGAAGAGCGCCTCTCTAGTTAAGCATGCCGCACTCAAGATCACGAATGTCATGGCCATCAGTCTCGATGGCCGGATTGCCTCCCATCCGGGCGAGACCGACAAGGAGCGCCTTGAGTCTGGCTTTACCAGCCAGGACGATTTCGAGCATTTGCTGGGACTTATCCGCTCCGCGGATGCGATCATCGTGGGTAGCAGTTCGCTGCAAGCAAGTGGCCAGGCCTTTTCGGTCGTCAACGATCGCGGGCGCTATCCCATCTGGGTGGTCATGAGTCGCAAGGGTCTGCCGGCCGGGCAGCCGTTCTATGACCAGGCCGAGCTCCCTCGGTGGATAGTCACCGAGACTGCAGCGAAGTTGCCCGCACACAAGGGTGAGGTGCGGCATCTTGCCTATGGTAACGATCCTGCCCCAGACACCATCGTGAACGCCCTCGCCGCAGCTGGTTGCGAGCGCGTCCTGCTTTTCGGGGGGGCAAGTGTTAACCGAGAATTTTATTCTGCCGGGTTGGTCGATCGCTTAATCGTGACGGTTTGCCCCTTAATTGTTGCTCGGTCAGAGGCGCTCCCCCTCGTGCAACCACCAGTCAACAAATCAATTATGTTTAGCCTGGCTTCTTCTCAGGTCGTAGGAAACCTAGTAATCTTATCTTATGATCTGATTAAATCGTGATCTGATTAAATCGTGATCTGATTAAAAGGTGACCGTCTCGGAAGGGTAGCCCATGGGCTTACGTGTACGTACAAACGTCCAGTCCCTCATCGCTCAACGATACATGATGATGTCGGGTGAAGAGGTATCCAAGTCTACAGAGCGCTTGGCCTCGGGTTACCGCGTCAACAAAGGCTCCGACGACGCTGCCGGGTTCGCCATCGCTGAGGTGCTGCGCGCCGATGTGCGTGGTCTCAACCAAGCAAGGCGCAACGCCAACGACGGTATCTCGCTCGTCGAGACGGCCGAGGGTGGCCTCTCCGAGATTAATAACATCATGGTGCGGTTGCGCGAGTTATCAATCCAAGCCGCCTCAGATACGATCGGTCAGCGGGAGCGTAACTATCTAAACCAGGAATTCTTCCAGCTCAAGGACGAGATTGACCGTATCGCTGCTAGTACCGAATTTAACGGTACCCGCCTCTTGACTGGTACGCGCGAGATTCCGGAAGAGATGCGGCGCTTGCACAATCCACCGCCGCTCGAGATTCAAGTCGGTAAGAACTACTACCAGAAATCCGACGCGCTGAACCATCCCAACCCTACCAACATTATCCGTATCGATATGTCGACGCTCAATGCTTTCACAGAGGGTGATGGTTCACTGGGGCTAGGCAGCGCCCAGAATCCCGATGGTACGCGGATCGATTCTAAAGTTGGAGCTCAGAGTTCGATCACCAAAATCGACGACGCGCTCGAGAGAGTGGCGAGGTACCGTGCGGAGCTCGGTGCAGTTCAAAACCGTCTGGAAAAAACCGACAAGGCTATTGCCGTGTCGACGGAAAACCTGTCGGCGGCGCGTTCCCGGATCAAGGATGTCGACTTTGCCAGTGAGACGGCGGCTTTGACGCAAAGCCGTATTCTCCAACAGGCGGGCGCTGCAGTGCTGACGCAGGCTAATCAGCAGCCGGAGATTGCCCTCAAGTTGCTGCAGGGCTGATCTCTGAAGTCGTATTAGATGAGAAACACCGCTGCAGCGAGTAGCGTGTAAGGTACGGCGCTGATGAGGAGCCACATAGGGCTAATGCCGTCCTCGCCAAAGGTGTCCCGCAGTAGGCCGTGGCCTGCAGGATTTGGCGCGTTTGCGATGACTGTAAGACCACCTCCACAGACTGCGCCCGCAACTAGGGCGTATTTTGCTGGCGTGCTGATGTCTGTCACCAGGCTGCCAAGGTAGGTCAGGGCAGCATTGTCTGTAATGGCAGTTAGGGCTGTGGTGCCCCAAAAGAGTTGGACGGGCTCCAGATGCGCCAGTAGGGGTTCCAGCCACCAATTCTGTAGACCCCCGAGTGTCACAAGGCCGCCAAGAAAAAAGGCAACCAAGAGGCTTTCCCTCAGCCTAAGCTCGTCTTGGTACTCGCGCGTTACGGCACACCAACCAAGGAAAAAGAGGAACACCGGCACAAATAGGCGCATGTGATGGCTGCAGCTGATCGTTAAAGCAATAAACAACAAGTGTACTGCGGCCACCCAGAGGGGCGGGCGCTCGTGACCGAGTTTCCGCTTGGCGTCGCTGGAAGCAGCGCGCAATTCCTGCCGAAAGTACCATGCAGTGCCGCATACGCTGGTGCCAATGGCCACCACAGATCTCCAGCCAAATCTGTGTAGCATGAAGCTGTCTGACCAGTTCCAACTGTGCGCTACCATGAGCACTGGCGGCGCTGCAAATGAGGTCAAAGTGCCACCTATGGATACGGACACAAAGAGTAGTGCCAAAGTGCAGTATCGGAACCTGGCACTCATCTCATGGGTAAAGAAATGATCGCGCAGTAGTAATGCTGTCACCGTCATAGCGGCTGGTTCCGTGATGAGAGAGCCAAGTAGCGGCCCCACGGTCAAGGTGGTGACGTAGATGCCTAGACGTGGTCTCAGCGGCAAGAGCCTCGCAAGTGCAAGTGTACCCCACCGAGCTAGATCCAAGACAGGGCGCGTAGCAGCCATGCACATAATGACGAAGACAAATCCTGCCTCGGTGAAGTTGACGCCATCGAGGTAGCCGACGGCTGAATCGATGCCAAAGCGAGTGGTCCAGACTGCTATGAGAAGCGCCGCCCACAGGCCAAAGACCACCTCGACCTCAGCCAAAAAATGCAGGAGATTTTCGCCAACTGATCCGGCAGGAAACCGGCGGGCCAGTGCCGCTAGGTATTTCACCGCAAAGGTGTGTACCACAGCCAAGGCAAAGAAAACCGTGGCTATGGTTTGCATGCTCTGACCAGGACTCAGGACGTCCATTGCTACGTCTTTCCTTTGTTCGTATTTCCTACTCTCACCAAATCTGGTCTGAGACGGGCGGTGCGCTCCGTCGCATTAGCAGTGCGCCACTGGGTGATCGCATTGTGATCTCCCGACAGTAACACGGCCGGGACACTCACGCCCTCAAATACCGGCGGACGCGTGTACAGGGCGTACTCAAGTCCGCCACCAAAGGACGCTGCAAATGAGTCGCAGCGTGGACTTTCGGGATTGCCTAGTACATCAGGCAACAACCTGACGATCGAGTCGATCATCATCAGGGCCGGTAATTCACCACCAGTAAGGATCACGTCTCCGCACGAATATTCTGCGTCAACGTAGCGGTCGATGAAGCGCTGATCAACGCCAGCGAAGCGACCGCAGACAAAGGCAACGGGGCGGTCATCGGCGGCATAGTCTACGGCATCCTGCTGGGTCCAAACCTTACCGACCGGCGACATCAGGATGACCCGCGGCCGCACAGGCAAGGAGCGCAGGGCTGCGGCCAACGGCTCCGGTCTAAGCACCATTCCGTCACCACCACCGTAGGGATGATCGTCAACACTACCGTGGCGATCGACGGCGAAATCTCGCAGGGCTACCGGCTGTACCACGGCTTTACCCTTGGCTGCAGCGGCTCTAAGTGCCCCGAACTCACCATAAGCGCGGATGAACTCCGGGTGGACTGTAAGGACGTAGAAGCTACGCATCACTGGGCTCAGAGGCCGGCCTATCCTTGGTCTGGTCATTCCATACATCGTCGAAAGTGCTGCGGGGTACTTTTAGATGAAGTTGAAATCGCCCGTCCGCGCCAGTTGCCAGAGCGTCATCACCGGCTAGATAGTCAGGAATGAGGGGGATGTCGACACTGCGAATTCCGTCGGTGACCTCGATGATGTCACTGGACCCTGCGTTGTAGACATGATGGATGCGGCCAATCACGACGCCCTCACAATCGAGGACTTCGGCCCGCTCAAGATCACTCCACAGCATATCGTCGCCACGTTGTGCCTGGATATGCCGCCGATCTGCAAAGATAAGGTGTCCGGTAATCTGTGCTGCTGTCGTCCTGTCAAAGGCTAAACTGCATTTGAGCAATGGCCTGCCGGACTGCATGGCTGAAGTCTCGACCTTGACGGTAGTGGCTTGGGCCAAACTTGGACCAATCTTGAGCTCACCGTATTTGGGGTCGATGGCTTCCTTGCGGCCCGAGACAAAAAAAGCCCCACCCAGCCCATGTGGTCGGCCGACTTGGCCGATCACGACGAAAGCTGAGGCAGGGGTTGATGTCTTGCTCGGGAGAGCTTTAGACTCAGGCTTTTTTGCTGGTGTTTTTGCGCGCAAGCTTGATGTTCTTAACTTTCAAGAGCTTAGCTACGGTGTCGCTCAGGTGAGCGCCACGCTCGTACCAGTGTTGTAGGCGGTCTTCTTTAACGTCAACTAGAGACGGCTCTTGACCTGGGTCATAGACGCCTAACTTCTCGATAAAACGACCATCCCGGCGCATCTTATGATCCGCGGCGACAATGTGGTAGAAGGGACGGTTGCGGGTTCCGTGCCGAGATAGGCGCACGTGCACTGCCATGTAAACTTATCCTCCAAAAAACAAGGGCGTAGGCCCTATGGACGGGAGGGTATAACACAGCGTTTAGCGAGAGGCTAGGACTAAACCAAGAATTTTCAGTGTGCCCGGCTACGCTGACTTGCTCTGGGCGAAGGCAAAAAACGTATCGCTGATCACTTGCATCGAGCCGCCGCACTTAGTGCAGACCTTGCTGGGCCACGCATTGGTTTTTAAAGATCCGTGATATTCGCTCATTTGGCCAAAAATATCGGCCTCATGATCGCAGCTCGTGCACTCAAATGGGACATAGAGTGATGCCACCTGCCCCTGCTTTTTGATGCCAAGGAGGGCCGGAATCATGCTCAACTGATCGATAAATTCACTGGTGCAGTGTTCATAAATCAACGGCTTGTCGCCCCAGCTGGCGAGGAACTTGAGTAGGTTGCGGACGCCGATACTGTTCAGTCTGGTCAGACCCTGGAGGTTCAACCTGAGAGGCGCTGGCTTGGTCAGCAAGCTACTCAGATCGGCATACTCGTCCAGCACTCCGCGGACGAAGTAAACCCCACCCTTGTCTTCGATCTGGATGCCTTGATTGCTCACTGCTGACTCCTATTTCCTAAAATTGTATACCCAGTTACCCGATTTGAGCTATACTAAAAGACACTAACCACCTAGTTTTTTAGCAGAAGTGGGTGCCTGTAGGGCGCCGGATGCACGGGGGACTGTGTGTACATCAAATGCTGGGGCACCCGTGGCTCTCTGCCTGTGCCGACTAGTCATGACAAGTTCCTGTCAGTGCTGGAGGACATTGTCGTCCAGGGCAGCAAGATCGGCCTCACGAGTGCTTTTGAACTGATCGCTGCTATCAAGGACGGGCGTCTAAACAATCCTGTAGTCTTCGGCGGCAACACCACCTGTACCGAGATTCACCACGACGGCCAGTCGGTCTACATCGACATGGGGTCAGGATTTCGCGACGCCGGAACGCTTGCCATGCAGCAAGGTGCCAAAGAGTTTCATGTCTTCATGACCCATATGCACTGGGACCACATCATGGGCATGCCGTTTTTCATTCCTGTGCATATCCCAGGGTATAAAATCCATATCTACCACGTGCATCGCAATGCACCTGAGTTCATTAAAATCAACTTCAACGGCGTCAACTTCCCCCTGACATGGAGTCAGTTGGGTAGCACCATCGAATTTCACCAAATCAAACTCTACGAAGCCACGCAGGTTGGCCCGATGACCGTGAAGCCCTTCGTTCTGGACCACCCCGGTGGCTCCTTTGGTTTCCGCATTGAGGGTGGAACCAAATCGTTTGCTATTGGCGTGGACGGGGAGTTCAAGCGGCTCACCCCGGCTGAGCTGGGACGCGATCTGGTGTATTACCAAAATCTCGATGGCCTTCTTTTTGATGCCCAGTACGAGATGTCGGAGCTCGCCAGTCGGTTTGATTGGGGACACTGCAGTCCTAATATCGGTGTGGATCTAGCCCTCCGCGAAGGTATCAAAAACGTACTCTTCACCCATCATGACCCTTGGTCGAGCGAAGAGAAGCTGCGGCGTATGTATGCCAACGCCAAGAAGTACATGCAGTCACAGTTAGACTCCTACCGGAATGTGTGGGAAAAAGTTCAACCAGAGGGGCCGACGCTACGTCTGGCTTACGATGGCCTAAAGGTCGAGTTGTGACCTAGCGGTCTGGGATCAGATACACGTGAGGGTAGAGCGCATGCGGCAAATTTTGCGCTGGTTGGTTGTGACGGTAGCGCTCATGGTGGCTGCTCCTGCGTGGGCAGTCAATTTCAATATCACTGGGACTCTGCCTCGGAATCTCAGTGCAGGTAGCTTTACCGTTACGGTGCAAGTTGTTGGGGTCACGGCGCAGCAGGTGGCGCTTGGTCGGACGGATCGGACACCGACCAATCGGCTCTTTCTCTATCTACCGCAGTCGGTGGGCGGCACCAACGCTCCAGCTGCAAGCACCTCGGCCCGTGTAACCACGGGCATGCCCTATTACGTGACGGTCACCTCGTCGACTCCGGATACGGGAACGCCCAATGGATCGACCTTCGACTTCGTGTACCAGGTAACCTTCTGGTACATGCCTGGGTTTGACGCTGGCGGTAAGAACTCCCCGGCCGTACTGGCAGCTAAATCATCGCCCGGGGCCGTGCAAGTGGGAGCCGCGTTTTATCTGGGAGGGACTGGATCGAGCAACTTGATCGGGTCGAACGTCAATACGCCGACCAGTATCCAGCAGGCAAACTACATAGCGACCGAGGTGCCCAAGTTTGCGACCACAGCTCCCGTGGTCGGGAGCATGGAGCAGATCACCGTCTCTTGGGACCCACCCGGGCAAGTGGCAGTGACTGGGAGCACGACAAAAGCTACGCCAAGTAGCGTCAATGTCTTCGTGGTCGATATCGACGTCGCCAGCCGCGATGTGCCTGGCTACCTGTATAAGGGTGGAACCACCGGCACCACGGATAACGACACGGCCGCCACGTGTGCCTACACGCAACCTACGGACGTCTTCAGCACCTGTATCAAATGCCCTGCGAACGATGCAGATGCCTCAACCACCAGTAATTATTACCTTGCCACCGCTGATATCGCCAAGAATATCTCGGGCTTTCAGGTGCAGTCAGCGCCGGCAAGCGCGGGCGCTGTCACCATCAATGGACTGACCAACAATCACCGCTATGTGGTGTTCCTCCAGTACGACACCCCGAGCACGACACCCGCGGCGGGTCAGCAATGCGTGATCGGTGTGCCCTCGCCTAACTATACGCTCTCGGAGCTCAATGGCGAACCTGGCGGTAGGACTGTAGATTTTCGCTGCATGGTCGCAACTGCTGCTTACGGGACCACACTCCATCGTGATCTCTACCTATTCCGGAAGTTCCGTGACAGAATTCTGCTGACGCATCCGCTTGGCCGATATTTGGTAGCCACATACTACCGACTCAGTCCGCCCGTAGCAGAATACATTAGCCAGCACGAGTGGCTCAGGACTATAGTGCGCGGTACGCTACAAGCCCCAGCAGCCCTGCTGGCGGTAGTTAACGACTGGTACTGATACTATAACGCCGCTGGAGGCGACCTTGCGCCGCTCCTATCGCTATTACGATTTGATCATGGCTGCCTTTGTGGCCTCACTTCTGTGCTCCAACCTCATAGGAGTGGGCAAGCCCGTGACGGTGATGGGTTTTACCTTCGGTGGCGGAGCTCTTTTTTTTCCGCTTAGTTACATGTTTGGCGATGTGCTGACTGAGGTCTATGGCTACGCGCGCTCGCGGCGCGTGGTATGGGCTGGTTTTGGAGCCCTCATGTTTGCCTCGGTCATGAGCTGGGTGGTCTTAGCCATCCCCCCGGCCGCCGGCTTCACGGGGCAGGAGGCCTTACAGCAGGTTTTTGGTGCGACGCCGCGGGTGACTCTGGCGTCGATGTTAGCCTATTTTCTCGGCGAATTTGCCAATTCCTTTGTAATGGCTAAGATGAAAGTCGCCATGTCCGGCCGCCGCCTGTGGGTGCGGACCATCAGCTCTACGGCGATTGGCGAGGCGATCGATAGCTCGCTCTTCTATCCAATGGCCTTTTACGGTCTCCTGGAGACTAAGTTGCTCCTGGCGATGATGCTCGGTAATTATGTGATCAAGGTGGGCTGGGAGGTCCTTGCGACCCCTGTCACCTATGCCGTGGTCGATTTCCTCAAGAGCCGCGAGGGCGAGGACTATTACGACCGGGATACCGATTTTACTCCGTTCAGCTTAGCTGATTGAGGTGGATGACAAGCCTGCGCCAATCAGCTAAATAATGCCTCGGCAGTTCCAACGACCTTTTTGACTGACGAGGGCTTAGCGTGAGTGCGCAGCTCGTATATTCCATGTTTCAAGACGTGCTTTTTCCCGAGACCGAATCTGGGGGGGAGAGTGACGCCGATGCCGTCCTGCACCTGCGTCGCCTCAAGCGTTACGTACCTGCTCCTGAGGTGCCTGTGCGCCGTGGCAGTATCGTCATCTTTGACTTAGAGACCACAGGGCTCGATGCCAACGCTGATCGCATTATCGAAATTGGTGCTATCAAACTCAGTGCGTTGGGACCAGTTGATCAATTTTCTTGTTTAGTACATACCGATATCGAGTTGACGGACGATATTATTAAACTGACCGGTATTAGCCCTGATATGCTGGTTGGTCAGCCCACGATCGCAAAGGTTTTGCCCGAGTTCTTGGCCTTCATTGAGGGCAGCATACTGGTCGCGCATAACGCCGAATTCGACATGTCGATGCTCAAGGCCGCGTGTTCGCGCCAGGGCATTGATCTTGAGTGGCCGTGTTTCTGCACACTCAAGATGGCTAGGCAACTTTTGCCTGAGCTTGAAAATAAAAAATTGGACACATTGGCTGCTCACTATGGTCTCAGCTTTGAGGCGCGTCACCGCGCTATTGGTGACATCAAGGTCACGGTGGGCGTACTAGAAGGCATGCTGAGCGGTGAGGGAGCCTCTTTGTCCCAGTGGTCACACTTTCAACCTTATTTGGTGTAAGAGCGTATGAAGATAACGAGTCAGATCCAAACTGGCAGTGCCAGTTTCCTCGAAAACCAAGCGCATCATGAACGTCTTGCTAACGAGCTCAAGGAGCGGCAGCAGGTTGCCGCTAGTGGTGGTGGGGAGAAGGCAGCGTCGTACCAAAAACAGCAAGGCAAGATGCTGGCACGCGAGCGCGTGGCTGCGCTGATCGATCCTGGGAGTCGTTTCCTTGAACTCTCGCAACTAGCGGGAGTCGATCTTTACGAAGATCAAGTGCCATCCGGTGGTATTGTGACCGGTGTAGGCCAGGTTGCCGGCCGGACCTGCGTGATCGTTGCCAACGACCAGACCGTTAAAGGTGGTACCTACTATCCCATTACGGTGAAGAAGCATTTGCGCGCACAGGAAGTCGCGGCAGCGAATCATCTACCTTGTATTTACATGGTGGATTCAGGCGGTGCTTTTTTGCCGATGCAGGACGAAGTGTTTCCGGACAAGGATGATTTCGGGCGCATTTTCTTCAACCAGGCCCGCATGAGTGCTCAGGGTATTCAGCAGATATCCTCAGTGCACGGACTTTGTACCGCTGGAGGCGCATACATCCCGGCGATGTCGGATCAGAATGTTATTGTTCGTGGTACAGGCACCATCTTTCTCGCCGGGCCGCCGCTGGTTAAAGCGGCGACGGGTGAGGATGTCACAGCCGAAGAGCTAGGGGGTGCTGACGTACACACCGGGATTTCGGGTGTAGCGGATCATCTTGCCGAGGATGATACGCACGCCGTAGAGATTCTTCGGGATATTGTTGCTCATCTCGGGGCTCCTGAGGCCGCACCGATTAAATTACGCCCGTCACGGCCGCCCGTTTATGATCCGTGCGAGCTACTCGGGGTGATTCCAAGTGATCCTCGTAAATTTTTTGACGCGCGTGAGGTGATTGCACGCGTAGTCGATGGGTCTGAGTTTTTTGAATTTAAGCGCAATTATGCGACGACGCTCCTTGCTGGGTTTGCTCACATCGAGGGTATTCCTGTCGGCATTTTGGCCAACAATGGGGTGCTTTTCTCTGAGAGCGCCTTGAAAGCGGCGCATTTCATCGAGCTCTGCGCGCAAGAGCGGGTACCTCTTCTTTTCTTGCAAAACATTACCGGGTTTATCGTCGGTAAGCAGTATGAACACCGCGGCATCGCTAAAGACGGCGCTAAATTGGTGCACGCCGTGGCGTGTGCGAACGTACCCAAAATCACTTTGGTGATCGGTGGCAGCTACGGTGCCGGCAATTACGGTATGTGCGGTCGCGCCTATGATCCGCGCTACCTCTTTATGTGGCCAAACGCAAGGATCTCGGTCATGGGTGGCGAGCAAGCAGCTAACGTGTTGGTGACGGTCAAAGAGCAACAGTTGGCAAGACAAGGCGCGCAGTTGGACGATGCCGAACGTCAACGGCTCAAGGAGCCTATACTCGACAAATACGAGCGTGAGAGCTCCTGTTACTACTCGTCCTCCCGCCTATGGGACGACGGTGTGATTGATCCCAGGGATACGCGCCAGGTGTTGGCGATGGCCTTGGCCTCGACGCTGCACCATCAATGGGCCCCGACTAATTTCGGAATTTTCCGCATGTAAATGCCCGCTGGGCGAGGATTAAGTATGACTAAGAAGGTGATTACCATCGGCAATGCCAGTGGCTATTGGGGTGACGATCCTGAGGCGCTCACGCGGCAAGTAAACGGCGGCAAACTCGACTATATCTCGATGGATTTTCTCGCCGAGATCACCATGTCGATCATGCAAAAACAACGCAAGCGCGATCCTGAAGCCGGGTATGCCAAGGATTTCTTGCCCATGCTCGAAAAGGTACTGCCGCGACTTCTGGCCAACAAAACTAAGCTCATCACCAATGCGGGTGGCATTAATCCCGGTGCTTGTGCTGCGGCTATTAGTGCTATGGCGGGGCGCCTTGGACTCAACCCGCGGATTGCCGTCGTTTACGGTGACAATATTCTTGATCAACTCTCTGAGCTAAAGGCCAAGGGTTGTGACTTCAAGAATATGGAAAATGGCAAGGCATTTGCCGATGTCGAAAAGCAGATCGAAGCAGCCAATGTCTACTTCGGTGCGACGCCAGTGGCAGCCGCGCTGGCATGGGATCCAGATATCATCATCACGGGACGCGTCACAGACACGGGTATTTCCATAGGCCCCATGGTCCATACGTTCGGCTGGCGCTGGGACGATTGGGATAAACTTGCCGCGGGTGTGGTTGCTGGTCACATTATCGAGTGTGGTAGCCAGGCCACGGGCGGCAACTTCAGCGATTGGCACCTCGTGAAGTCGTATAAGAACATCGGCTATCCGATTGTTGAGATGCATGCCGATGGTAGTTTTGTCGTCACAAAACATCCCGGGACGGGTGGACTGGTATCGGTTGATACCGTGCGCGAGCAGCTATTTTATGAGATGGGGTCACCAAAGGCTTACATTACGCCGGATGTCGTGGCGGACTTTTCGACTATTCACCTAGAGCAAGAAGGTCCGGATCGTGTGCGTGTCAGTGGAGTCAAGGGCTATGAACCTACTGACTCCTACAAGGTCTCTATGGCCTACAGTGACGGTGCCAAATGTGTGGGCGAGATTGCGATCTCGGGACCTAACGCACGGCGCAAGGCCGAAGCTTTTGCCGCGATCTTTTGGGACCGCGCCGGCAAGGACTTTGTCGCGACTGAGACGGAATTCTTTGGCCTCAATGCCTTTCACCGCAGTATGGGGCGCGACGAGGAGGCCAATGAGATCATCATGCGCCTAGGCGCTCGTGACTACGATACAAAGAAGCTGAGACAGTTTGCCAAAGTAGTGCCATCGGTCATTCTTGGTGGCCCTCCAGGAGTTTGTATCCTTGGAGGCGTCGGCAAAGTTCAAGATATCGTCAGCTACTGGCCGGCGCTCATGCCCAAGGCTGCCATCCATCCACGTGTGGCGCTTTATAGTGATGGATTCAAAGAAGATAAGGACGTTACCAATACGCAGTCAGGGCGTTTCCGTGCCAACGAAAGCGATATTCAGGTAGCAGAAAAGCCGCGTGATCCGGTGCGCGCTGCCGTCGCGACAGCCGGCGCGCCACTATATGAAATTTGTTTAGCTCGCAGTGGTGATAAGGGTGACACTGCTAACATTGGTGTCATGGCGCGCAGCCCCCTGGCCATGGCTTTCCTCAACGAATACCTGACCGCGCAGAGGGTTAAGGATGTATTCCAGGAACTGTGTTTAGGTCGCGTCGTGCGTTACCGTCTGGATAATATGCAAGGCTTTAACTTCCTGCTCGAACATGCTTTGGGTGGCGGCGGTACCTTGACCCTAAGAGCAGATGCGCAGGGTAAGACTTTTGCGCAAGCACTTTTACGTCAGCTTGCGCCCATTCCTGAGCAAGTGCTGGCTGAGGTGAAGCAGCTTCGCACCGCAACGGGGACCTAATGACTGAGCACGTAACTCAACTGAAAAAAGTACCGGTTGGCGTGGGTCACGACGACTTCGTGGCTGTGCTTACGTTAAACCGTCCCGATGTTGCTAACGCCCTAAGTGCTTCTGTGATCACTGAACTCACCACTCATCTGCAATGCGTGGCCACTGATCCTCACTGCCGTGCCTTAGTGCTGCGCGGCAACGGGAAGCACTTCTCAGCTGGTGCCGATCTGGGCTGGATGAAAGAGGCCACTCAGTTAGATTACGATGGCAATGTGCGTGACGCCGACAAGTTGATCGGTCTCTTTGAGTCCCTGGCTAATCTGCCCTTCCCCTCCTTGGCCTGCGTGCAGGGATCCGCTTACGGCGGTGCCGTGGGGTTGGCCGCAGCTTGTGACATAGTAGTGGCGGTAGAGGGCGCACGCTTTTGTTTAAGCGAGGTGAAGCTCGGATTGATACCGGCAGTGATCCTGCCGTATCTAGTGCGCAAGGTGGCCCCCGGTACTCTCAGATACTGGGCTGTGACGGGACGCCTCATCGCTACATCCGAGGCTTTAGCAGCGGGACTGGTGCAGCGTGTTGTCGCAGCATCTGAACGCGATCAGGCGGTGATCGAGGAACTTAATTCCTTACTCCAAGCAGCACCTGAGGCACAGGCGGCGGTTAAGCAGCTACTACGCGAAGTTATCGCAGATGGGGCTAAGCAAGGTCCCTACACAGCTGCGGCGATTGCCGAAGCGCGCGTATCGCCGAGTGGACGTGCAGGTCTTGCCGCATTTTTTGCTAAGAGCTCCCCATCTTGGGCCATTCAACTTGCTCCCAACTGGAGACTGGACTGATCGTGACAAAGACTATCAAACGTTTATTTATCGCCAATCGCGGAGAAATTGCGCGGCGGATCGCTATGACGTCGCAAAGGCTTGGGATCGAGACAGTAGTCTTGACCGACCGTCCGACGCCGCCAGCCTATTTATTGGGGATCGTGACCGATTTCGTCAAAATTGACGAGGAATCGCCAGCGGTATATTTAGATGCTGCGCGCATGCTTAGTTATGCGCGGCAGGCAGGCTGTGATGCGGTGCATCCGGGCTTCGGTTTTCTCTCAGAAAATGCTGAGTTTGCAGCGCAGACTGAGGCATGTGGCATGACTTGGGTGGGACCGAATCCGGTCGCCATCACGGCCATGGCGAGCAAGGCATCGGCGCGATCCTATGCCGAGAAATCCCATGTACCTTGTGTCAAAGGAGTCTCCGGATTCAACGTGCCCGACAGTGAGCAGGGCGACTTTAGTGAACTCGAGGCATTTGCTGCGACCGCTGGTTACCCTTTGCTACTAAAAGCTGCCTATGGTGGCGGTGGTAAGGGCATGAGACTTGTGCATAAGCGCGAAGAGCTGAGACCTAATGCCCTCCGAGCACAGTCTGAGGCGAAAAACTCATTCGGTAACGGTAGTCTCATCTGCGAGCAGTATCTGGGCGCGCCGCGTCACGTTGAGGTTCAGATCCTGGCAGATAAACACGGTCGTGTTGTAGCCATTGGTGACCGCGACTGTTCCTTGCAGCGCCGCCATCAGAAGATCATTGAAGAAGCGCCAGCCGTTGGCCTCACTGCCACAACGCGCGCTGCTCTGCATCAAGCTGCTGTCAATCTTGCTGCTGCCGTGGGCTATGATTCTGCGGGCACAGTGGAGTTCTTGGTCGACTGGTCCGAGGGATCGCGCACAGCAGAACTCCAGAGGTTTTATTTTCTTGAAATGAATACACGGCTGCAGGTGGAGCATCCCGTCACCGAAGAGGTGTTCGGTCTCGATCTCGTCGAGTGGCAATTGCGGGTGGCACGAGGTGAGAAATTGCCGACCGAATTTGCGAGCCTGCGTCCTCGTGGCCATAGCGTCGAGGCGCGCATCTATGCCGAAGATCCGGAGCGGGACTTTTTCCCTGCCCCTGGTCCGGTTGCTGCCTTTGAGCCCGCATTGGGTCCTGGGGTCAGGTGGGAGCTAGGGCTAGGTGAGGTCGATGAGGTTACCGGACGCTTTGACCCGATGATTGCAAAGTTAGTCACCACTGCTGCCGATCGACCAGCTGCCCTGGCGCGTCTGGCAGATGCCTTGCGGCGTACGGTGTTTGCCGGCCCGGCCAATAACATGGAGCTACTGGACGTTCTGGTGAGCGATAGCGCTTTTGCCATAGCTCCAGTGACGACGCACTACTTGGGCGAGGTGACTGATCAGCTTAAAGCCAAGGTGGCGGCGCGCCGCGAGCCTCACGCTGCCGCGGCCGAAAGCCTGCTCGATGACTTGCTCAGTCATAAGCTGGTTGTCGCCGCAGAGACTAAAGAGGTAGGGGGCGGGCATCTGAGTCGGACCCAGGCCATTTTTGGGGCGGCCACCGACAGGGCAACTGGCAACGCCGTTAGCCTCATCAGCACCAAATCTAGTCAGGCGACTCTGGGAGCGGGTTATGGCCAGGAGATTGCAAGCAGGTCGGGTCACGGCATAGTTAAAGGTTTGAAATCCCAACCCTTCTGGTATGCTTATCTAAATACCAGTAAAGAGCAGATGGGGTGGATCGGTCTAGGCGGCGTAGTTTACACGCGCGTTCTGGCCGGAGCTGCCGCGAGGCTGGACAGACAGCGTCGGGGCGGTAATACTTCTGAAGTGGTGGCACCTGTTCCAGGTAAAGTCATCGCCATCAAGGTAGCAGCAGGTGATACGGTCACGATCGGTCAGACCCTGCTTGTGTTAGAGTCGATGAAGATGGAATTCGAAGTAAAGGCGTCGGGGGCTGGGACTATCGCTCAGTTCAGCGTCAAGCAAGATGATCAAGTGGCCGCAGGGCAGCAGTTGGCGGTCTGGGCTACTTAGAGGCAAAACCCTTAAAGCACATAGGCGAGGTGGAGCGTGGCTAGTGAGCATAACTTTAAACGCTTTATCAAAGAGTCTGGTTTTAAAGTACTGGCTTTGGCCAGACTCAGCCAATGCGAATACAGCGTTGTCTTCTATCTCCTCAATTGCGCCGCCTCGGGGCTAGACCAGTTCATCACGACTGAGGCAGAGTTGGCGTCGCTCATTGGCTACGATGATGCGACGCTTCGGACGACGCTGAGCGAGCTCGCTACCAAGCACATCATCAAGATCCACTACGGCGATCTCAATGCCAACGGTGACTCGACTTCAGCCAGTGTCGGCCTGCAGTACGATGTCAGTAAATGGGTCCTGACTTACGACGTTCAGGCCACATCCCACGATGCGATTGTGTTTCCGTTTAGGCGTACCGGCAGTGCTGCCCTACAGGTGCTTGAGGGCCAAAAGCGCGATCCTCGCAGTAGTAAGCGTGCCGAGGGTGAGGGTAATCATACCTGGCAGCGGGTGATCGAGTCATTCATCCAAAACCGGAGTTTAGACGATGACGAACTCGAGCAAGTCGAGGCGGCTGCCAAGATCTTGGTCGAGGTGCACCCGGTCGATCAGGTGCTGCTGATGCTGAGGCACTTTAATCTGCGCATTCCCACTCTCAGTCTTCTTGCTAGTAGCTGGCAGCATTATCAGGAAATATTCGAGAGTGAGACGCAAAAGGTCGACATGCTCGGAGCGCGCCAGAAGCATCAGGAGCTTGACCAAAAGCTGCGTGATCAGGGCGAGGCCCTGCTGGCTGAGGCCCAAAGCGCTCTGACTGAAGAAGAGCGGACCGTACTTCAAATCCTGGTGAAACACCGACATCCGCGGCGTCAGCTGTTTTGGGCCTATCAGCTACGCAGCCGCTATCCCAATTTAGCGAGTTTTTTCGCCGATAATGCATCGCTGATGCTACCGGTCACGACCGGTGGTGCTGTGGTCAAAAGACACGATTAATTTTGCTTAACCTCGGAGGAATCGGCTTATGAAACAGGCTCTGACAGCGCTCTTCTTGGTCGCGGGCGGCATGACTTTTAAGCCTGCCTTGGTGCAAGCTTCTGAGCACGCGGCGTTTGCTGAGGTTTCGACTGATGAATTGGACAAACTTGTCAGCTCCAAGGCCGTGTTCTTGATCGATGCTAACGGCGCTAAGACCTATGCCAAGGGCCACATCCCTGGTGCCATTAACTTCGCTGCTAACGAAGATAAACTGGCCACTGTTTTGCCTAAAGACAAATCGGCGTTGATCGTTGCTTACTGCGGTGGACCTCTCTGTTCAGCCTGGGAAGCGGCCGCGGCAAAGACTAAAGACCTTGGTTACGCCAATATCAAACACTACAAGGGCGGCATTAAGGTTTGGAAAGAGGCTGGCAAGAAGGTGGATAGCTCGTCCACTTAAAAAGCAGAGTGGGCTAGTTAGGAAAGTACCAGAAAAAGCTCAGTTCCATATGGGGCATGGGCTTACTGGTGAACGTCAAAACGTCGTTACCCTTGCGCACTTTTTCGTCCGCATACTCTTGCTCGGTCAGGCCTGGCACAGCGGTCGGATCTGACGCGACGCTAAAGGCCGTGCCTAGCGGCAGCGTTAATCCCAGGCTTATAGCCGTACCGAAGTTGCCTTTACCAAGCGCCTGCCAACCCACGCGCGGCGTGATGAGCGTTTGGCTCGCCTTTCTAGTCCAGAAGATCTCGGTGACGTCATCGTTGATGGTCACGGTTGAGCGAGTTTTGATCGTCAAGTCGCGCTTGCCGACGGCACCGCCGACAAAAAAACTCGCACCTTGCACGGGGTAAAACTTCCCATCGACGCCTATGTAAATACTCTGCGCTGAAAACTCCGTCAGCGGGATCGTGAGATAACCCAGCTGCAAGCCGGCCATCAGCTTGCCTTTGTAAATATAGGCAACCTGCGCGGCAGTCTGCGGCAGGAAAACACTAAACAGACCCACACCCGCACCAAAGCTGTGTAGCTTCATTGAGGAGGACGGCAGGTCTGAAGAAGGAGCATCAACCAACGGAGCAAAATCGCTCGTAGCTTTCTTGGCCTTGGACGCTTTACTCTTCTTGACGGCGGCTTTGTCAGCGGCGAATCCAGAAGACGCTATGCTTAGCAGGCACGTAACTAGCGATATTGTTAAGACTCGCCTCATGCAGCCTGCTTATGATGAATGGCTCCTCAGGACGGGCTCGAACCGCCGACCCAGTGATTAACAGTCACTTGCTCTACCTACTGAGCTACTGAGGAATTTCTTTGGAAAGAAAAATGCCAGTCAGATCAGATTGATATATGATTTTTGAGGACCCGTCAAGCGTCTTCCGTGCGTTTAGCCCGATTGTAGCAGCATCTTATTGATCACCCCGGTCATATAATCGATATCAAAGGGCTTTGTGACGTAGTCATTAGCACCTGCGGCAAAGCCATTTTGAATGTCTTGGGTGCTCTTGCGCGCCGACACCAGGACGAGTGGCACGGCTTTCAGCGAATGATGGTCCTTGATCAGTCGGCACAGCTCGTAACCGTCTACCCAAGGCAGATTCACATCGAGCAAGATGAGATCGAGTCGCGTCGTCTCCAGAACTTTTGAGAGCTCCAGGCCATCGACGGCCATGATGACTTTGTAGCCCTCGTTTTCCAGGATGCGTTTAAGAGCGGATCGCATAATCTCGTCGTCATCGACAACGAGAATGGTGCGCGTGTCGATGCGTTGGCGTAGTTCGCGAAAGTCGGCAAGGCTCACGACCTTCTTGTTGACGATCTTTTGGCGTTTGATCGTCTCAATCTGGCGGCGGAGCGACTTCTCGGCCTGCGGTGCTAGATTTTCCTTCTTCATGCTAGGATCCTAGGTCTGAGTGGCCAAGTCACATGGGATACTCAGTCTTATCGGCACCGTGGCGTTCAACTTTAGGGCCGGGGTATAATTCTTTGCGCCCCGGCAAATGATGCTCAAATAACCGTTAGTACTGGGAAAATTATACAGTGACTACATCGTCTAAGCTCACAGTCTCGTGGCGTATGAGTCAGCCTCCGGTGGCCGCCAAGTCCTGGCACAATTGGCGTGATTTTGTCCTCTCACCAAGCGACAACAAACTAGAGGCAGCACTAGGCTGGCCAGCTGGTACTGTTGCTGTCCTAGAACAGGGCTTTAAGTTGGGGCTCGGTCGCACATTAGGGTGGGAAGTAGACGGCGCAGTGGGCGAGGATCATGGCTTGGCCGCGCTGCAGGCGGCTGCGCGGGTGTTTCGTCGTGGCGTTGCCGCCAGACATGTTGGCAACACGGCATTAGAGCGCGTCATCCAGGGCACCTATGATATCGCAATCGTGCAGCAGCAGCCTGATCTGAATGACGCCGCTACATTTTACATCTTAGACGGGCGTGTTGCCGCACTTTGGCCCAAGCTCACCATGGGACCAAAGCGGCTTGTCTTGACCCTAGACGAGCACAGTAAAAGCCTGGCCTCAGTTGCTCAAATCCTCGCGTCACCGCATGCGCAAAAATCCGCGCGTTGGTGTGTCGTCGGCGGCGGTCTACTCACTGATGTCGCCGCTTTCGCCGCCTCACTCTGCAGCGCGACGGTGCAATTTGTACCGACGACGTTGCTCGCCATGGCGGACGCCTGCGTAGGCGGCAAAACTGGTGTTAATTTTGCTCCCTACGGCAAGAACCAAATCGGAACTTTTTATTTTCCCTCGCACGTCACAATTTGGCCTGGATGGCTGGCGACTTTACCCGAGCGTGAACTGCTGGGCGGCGCTGCTGAGTGTCTCAAACACGCCTTTTTGCTAGGTGACATGGTGTTGGCTGAGTCTTTAGCCGCAGCTCTGCGTCAACGCGACCTGACGGCACTCGCGACTTTGCTTCCGGCTGTCATCAAACTCAAAGTCGATGTCGTGACGGCAGACCCAGCGGAAAATGGCATGCGGGCCATCCTCAACTTTGGCCATACACTTGGGCACGCGCTCGAGGCCTATGCGCATGCGCACCAGTCTGGCGCCGCAATATTGACCCACGGGGAAGCAGTGGGCGTCGGCATGGTCTTTGCCTTGCTCCTTAGCAGCAAATATGCCGGACTGAAACCGCTTCAATGCCAGGAGCTCATTGAGGTCCTTAAGGCCGCAGGCTGCGTCTTGTCTGCTGCGGAGCTAGGCAAGCGGCTCGGCGCCACTGATCTGGCCTCATCCGCGCTGCGTGCGGCACTACGGGCACTCATGGCCAACGACAAGAAGACCATGGCTCCTGCAGGTGCGGAGCGCGCAGAGTGGATTTTGCTCGCGACTCCCGGAGTCACAGCCCGATCATCTTCCGGTGCTTGGACGACTAGTCTGTCGCTAGCTGTGATTGATGAGCTATGGACTGATTTTTTGCGCGTGCTTTAACCGCGTATCGCTGGCAGCTGTCGTTTCATCAGCTGGAATCATGAGCTTGATCAAAAGGTCCGTTCCGTATCGCACGTAAACGAACCATCAGAGAGTTCGCGGAAGTTAAGATCAATGGGGCGACAACACACTTGACAGTCTTCTGTGTAGCGTTGCGCACCAACAGATGAGTCAAAAAAAGTCGTAAATGACTCGCCGCACCAAGGGCAAATCACATCAATAGGATCTTCCATAAGCTTTTACTCCCTGTGATGATCATGTGTAACGAGATAACTGTCGTTCCCAAATCCGCTGATCGGTGTCACTATGTATCATGGGGAGACATAGTCATGATCGTCATTATCGGAGCTGGGCTCGCTGGTCTGACTGCAGGGCGTGCACTTTTGAACGCTGGCTGCCGTGATTTTATGATTTACGAGCGTGAGACGCAAGTCGGTGGACGCTTAGCCACGGAAACTGACGGCGAGTTTTTGTACGATGTTGGGTTTGCCGTTCTCAATCCGGCCTATCCCATGACGGCCAAGTACTTAACTTTATCTGAGCTTGGTCTGCAGTATTTTGATGCCGGTGCCGTGTTACTGCACGGCAAAGGACAGATGTCCACACTGTTTGATCCACTGTCCCATCCCGAGCGAGCGCTCTCGATGATGGCGCAACGATTTCCCTCCTGGGGCGATCGCTTGCGGACTTTAGCTTTGCGATTGCAACCCAAAGCACCGCAGAGGCCGCGAGATGACGGGGCGACAGCCCTAGAGGGACTGCGTCTTCTCGGCTTTTCTGAAGCATACATTGAATCTTTTTTTCGGCCATTTTTTGCGGGTGTCTTTTTAGATCGCGATTTATCGGTGTCCGAGGAATTATTTCGCTATCTTTTTGCCTTTTTCAGCCAGTCCCGTGTCGCACTTCCTGCCGGTGGCATGAATGCTGTTGCCGTCAATTTAGCCAAGGCGATCCCACAGGATCACTTGCGATTTGGTGTCGCTGTAGAATCGATAAGAAACGGGAAGATCACGCTTTCCGACGGAACAGTCGTACAACCCAAAGCTACGATCCTTGCTGTTGACGCGCGTGCGGCGGCGACTCTTATGGCCGATCAGAGTGATCCGCCATTTAGATCGGTGACAACGGCCTATTTTGCGGCGGCATCGAGACCGTGGAGGTCGCGCCTTTTAGCCTTGAATAGCTCCGGTCAGGGCTGGGTCAACCACCTGGCGACTTTGTCCGATATTCAGCCTTCCTATGCCAGGAAGGGGAGGCATTTAGTCGCTGTGAGTGGTGTACTGCCGTTACCCACACAGTCCTCCGCGCAGGCTCAAGATTTCTTGCGGCATGAACTTACAGGATTACTGGGGCCGGAAGCGGCTAGGTGGGAATGCTTGCGTACCTACCAGGTGGATCACGCCTTACCAGTGCAGTTTGGGCGCAAAGGTTATGAATCAGAGGGACTGATTTTCGCCGGTGATTATATGGAGAACCCGTCCATTCAGGGAGCGATGTTATCGGGTGAAAAAGCCGCACATATTGTCTTGCAGCGGAGGTAAGTATGAAAAACCAGACTGAGACTTTGATTATAACCGGTGCATCTAGAGGCATTGGAGCAGCTGCCGCAAGATTATTCTGCAAGAAAGGTTTTAGAGTCGTAGGTATCGCCCGCACCCGTAAAGCCCTGGACCTTTTGCAGATGGAATTCGGGGAGTCATTTGTGCCCGTAGTAGCGGATCTGAGCGATTTGGATCATGCCGAGGCGACGATCGTCTCCCTTTTGAAAGACCGTAAACTCAACCTGAGCGGCATCGTATTAAACGCGGGTGTATCATCCAGTAGTACGTTCGTCGATTCCTCCCGCGCCACGCAATCACTAGAAATGAATCTAAACTTCCACTCGCCGTCTATTTTTCTCCGCCATGCCCTTAAGCGGTTTAGTAAGTTGCCTCGAGGCAAAATCATTACTGTGAGTTCCCTAACGGCTCTCGTGCCATTCCCCAACAACGCGTCCTACGCCGCATCTAAAGCGGCGTTCTATCACTTACTGCGCTCGGTACGCCTAGAGTCTGGATATAAAAATGTTGAGATTAGCGCCGTACTTCCCGGTCTAACAGATACGCAAATGTCGGCGTCCTTTGAGTCAGTCTTGCCCAGTGCGGCGCCAGAGGATGTGGCCGATGCGATATGGCAGTGCTGGAAAAAACCGGCCTTTCCTCTAGTTGTTGGTCGGCTCAACCAGGTTGCCGAGAGTGTCAATCGTTTGCAGCCTTGGTTGTTCGACCGGGTGACTTCATCCATTGCTAAGTGGTTGCCCCATGAGTAGAGCTGCTGCCAGCGGAGAGTCTAAGCCTACATTAATGATCACTGGCGCGGCCGGCTTTATTGGTACTGCGTTGCGTCAGTGTCTCCGTGTGGAATATGACCTTATTTGCATTGACTTGCTACCTGCGCCTAGCCTGTCGTCTGGTGAGGAGTGGCATCAAATGGATGTCACAGACGTGGCGTCCGTCGAGCGTCTGTTGCGCCGTTTACAAAAGCCACTGTCAGGTCTGATTCATTTAGCTTGGTACTACGATTTCTCAAACCTGCCGCATCCGCGGTATCAGGCGGCAGCTGACAGCATGGCCACTTTAGTGGCAGCATTCGGGCGCTATGCCGCGTCTGACGCTCCGTTTATTTTCGCCTCCAGTATGGCAGCCATGGCACCGACTGTTCCCGGTGTCAAACAAACGGCGGCGTCGCCTCGTTCTGCAGCGTGGCAGTACCCCGCTTCGAAAGTGCGGGGAGAAAAAGCTCTGCGATCGGTCACGATCACGCAACCAGTAGTTGAGTTAGTGTTTGCAGGCGTCTATTCGGACGCTTGTGAGCTAGTGCCGCTATTTCAGTCGATCGAGCGCATTCGCCGTGGGAATATTCAGAGTTGGTTTTTTCCGGGGCGTACCGACCGTGGATTAACCTATGTCCACGTCGATGATGTCACGCGAGCCATCCGCTCTGCCCTGCGTGCAAGCTACCCCACGCCTCGTTTGATCCAGCGACTGCTCGTAGGCGAGGCAAGGCCGGTGACCAACCAAGAGATCTTTGACGCCGCTAGCGCGGCCTTCGGTCGCGTGCGCGTGCCAATCCTAAAAGTGCCGCCTTTCCTAGCTTGGCTCGGTGCTCAAGTCATCGGTCTTTTCAGTAGATCAAATTTTGTTAAGCCCTGGATGATCGCATTTGCCGAGGAACATTTCGAGTTTGACCTGGCGCACACCGAGGCGGTCATAGGTTGGACGCCGCAAAAGCGGCTTCTAGACACCTTGCCGACCATGCTAGCAATGGCCTCTGGTGATACGGATATGTGGCTCAGTCGTAATGAACGAAGGCCCTGGCGTCGTGCGCCGGAGCTAGGTTCTGGCTAGATGAGACAGAACCAAGGCCCACGCACGCGCAAAAGCGAAACTCACATCGATCGACGATACTGCCCACCCACGCGGTAGAGCGTATTAACGATGTCGCCTAGGCTAGCGTGACGCACCGTGTGCATCAACTCAGCAAAGATGTTGCCGCCTTGCATGACGACTTGGCTAAGACGGCGTAAAGCTTCCTCGCGCGTCTTGGTGTGACGGTCCTTGAAGGCGGCCAGACGTGTCAGCTGATCGTCCTTCTCTTCATAAGACGCGCGGATCAGCGGAATTTCGGGGCGCACGTATTCACCACTTAATACTTTGGGATTTAGGTAGGTGTTGACGCCGATGATTGGTAGTTCGCCCGTGTGTTTCAGGTGCTCGTAGTAGAGGCTCTCCTCCTGAATCTTGGTGCGTTGATACTGCGTCTCCATCGAACCAAGGACGCCGCCACGTCGCGATAGCGCCTCGAATTCCCGCAGGACGGCTTCCTCGACCAGATCTGTCAGGTAATCAAGGAAGTAGGATCCCTGGTTGATGTTCTGGCAGAAGTTAGGGCCAAACTCTTTGTTGATGATCATCTGAATCGCCATGGCGCGCCGCACGCTTTCCTCAGTTGGCGTGGTTACGGCCTCATCGTAGGCGTTGGTGTGGAGCGAATTACAGTTATCGTAGAGAGCTAGCAGGGCCTGGAGCGTAGTGCGGATGTCGTTAAAGTCCATCTCCTGCGCATGGAGCGACCGTCCAGATGTCTGGATGTGATACTTGAGCTTCTGCGACCGTTCGTCACCTTGGTATATGTCGCGCATGGCGATAGCCCAAATGCGGCGTGCGACGCGGCCCATTACGGCGTACTCGGGGTCGAGCCCGTTCGAAAAAAAGAAGGAGAGATTGGGCGCAAAATCATCGATGTTCATACCGCGCGCCAAGTAGTACTCGACGTAGGTAAAACCATTAGCCAGGGTGAACGCTAGCTGCGTGATGGGATTAGCTCCAGCCTCGGCAATGTGGTAACCCGAAATCGATACGCTGTAGTAGTTGCGTACCTTTTTGTCGATGAAGTACTGCTGCACGTCGCCCATGAGTTTAAGGGCGCATTCCGTCGAGAATATGCAGGTGTTCTGCGCCTGATCTTCCTTAAGGATGTCGGCTTGTACCGTACCGCGGACCACTTGCAGCGTTTGGTCGTAGATCCGCTGATGCTCCTCAGGAGTTGGAGCTCTACCTTTATCGCCGCAGAATTTATCGACTTGCTGGTCGATAGCTGTGTTTAGGTACATGGCGAGAATGATGGGTGCAGGTCCATTGATCGTCATGCTGACGCTAGTAGACGCGGCACAAAGATCAAATCCGCTGTAGAGCTGCTTCATGTCATCAAGTGTGGCGATGGAGACACCGGATTCACCGATCTTGCCATAGATATCAGGGCGACGATCAGGCTCTGATCCGTAAAGCGTGACGCTATCAAAAGCGGTGCTGAGCCTTTTGGCGGGATCGTTCTTACTCAGGTAGTGAAAGCGTGTATTCGTCCGCGACGGTCCACCCTCGCCAGCAAACTGGCGTTTGGGTTCCTCTTGCTCGCGACGGAAGGGAAAAACTCCAGCCGTATAGGGGAACTCACCCGGCAAGTTTTCTTTCAGAAGAAAGCGGAGCGTTTCCGCCTTACTCGTGGCAGCCGGTAGCGCGATTTTGGGAAGCTTCTGTTGGGCGAGAGACACAAAGGTCGGTTGGACCTTGATATCTTTGCCGCGGACTTGATAGGTGAACTCGTCCGCGAGATAGGACGTGCGGATCTCTTGCCACCGCCCCAGCTGCTCTTGCCAACGCGGATCAACATCCCGCCAAGCGGCGGCCGCGGCAGTTTCGCTGGTTTGAGCTTCCTCATGCTTACCTTTATCACGGAAGTGTTGGGCGGCGATCTCAAGGGCCTCGGCCGTTTGTGCCGCCTTAACTTGCTCGGCGCTAGCCGCATGGTAGCGCCGGACAGCGTGAGCAATTTCTGCCAAATAATGGATTCTGTCATCAGGAATCAGCGCATCGCGGTTACTCGAGACCACGGCGTAGCTCCGTTTGGTCGCAACGTCGTACCGACGGCCATTGATTTTACCGTTAATTTTACCGGCCAGCGCTTGATAAAGGCCATTAACGCCGTCATCGCTGAAGCGGCTGGCTATGGTGCCGTAGACTGGGTAGTTTTCGTCACTTACGCGTTGTCCCTGAAACCGCGTCCGCCGGAGCTGGGTGCGGACATCGCGCAGGGCATCGGGAGCCTGCCGGCGCTCGAACTTATTCACCGCAATGAGATCGGCAAAATCAAGCATGTCGATCTTTTCGAGCTGAGTCTGAGCGCCGTACTCACAAGTCATCACATACATAGAGATATCAGCGACATCGACAATTCCCGTGTCACCTTGGCCGATACCACTGGTCTCGACGATGAGAAAGTCGAAGTCTTGGCTGCGCATGACCTTAATGGCGTCTGCCGTACTCTTCGCTAACTCGCGTCCGGCATCTCTGGTGGCTAGCGACCGAATAAAAACGCGCGGATCGGCAGCGGAGTTGATGCGGATGCGGTCACCGAGTAGGGCGCCACCGGTTTTCTTTTTCGATGGGTCGATACACAGGAGACCGATGCGAATCTCGGGGAAATCCCAAAGAAAACGCATGATCAACTCATCAGTAAGCGAGCTCTTGCCAGCCCCACCTGTACCGGTGATCCCGACCACGGGCACTTGCTCAAAGCGCTTGCGTGGGTCAGCGATCGAGGCGACTAGTTCTGTTGCACTGTGCTTGCCGCTTTCGAGTAAGGTGAGTGCTCTGGCCAGCTTGGTCGTCTGATGGTCGCGCCGCTGACCCCAATCCGTGTAGGCAAAATCTGCCTCCATCAACATGTGGCCGATGATACCGTCGAGACCAGCACGCTGGCCGTCCTCGGGGCTATAGATTTTTGTAACGCCGTAGGCCTCGAGCTCAGCGATTTCACGCGGGACGATGACACCACCACCACCGCCGAAAATGAGGACGTCACTGGCACCGTTTTGATTGAGGAGGTCCCGGATGTATTTAAAGAGCTCCATATGCCCGCCCTGATAGGACGAGAGCGCGATGGCTTGAGCATCTTCCTGCAAGGCAGCTTGCACGATCTCCATGGCGCTACGATTGTGACCTAAGTGCACAACCTCGGCGCCTCGAGCCTGGAGCAAGCGCCGCATGATATTGATGCTGGCGTCATGACCGTCAAATAACGCGGTAGCGGTGACAAAACGCACTTTGTGGCGTGGGCTGTAGGTGCCCATCTTTTCCGGAGCGGTTTCAAGAAATCGACGGCTTGCTGGAGCCTCGGACTTTGAAGCGGACATGCACTGCTACCTCTAACCCAGGGGTTTCTTAGGGCCGGAGTTTAAATCAGCGCACCACGTTAAGTAAACCGCTTAAAAAAGCCGCCGAAGCCCTAGTCGCACCGTTTGTGTGGTGAGCTGATAGCGGCGTGAACTTGAGTCCAGATTGCGGGCAGCAAGACCGTAGCCCTCGTAGTAGCTGACATCGGGAATCACAACCGTCGCCATCTCCGTGGACAACCCTAAATCGATCCAGACGTTGCGGTCGATCAGGAGAGCGTTGACTATGCTGTAACCCATGAGCTTTGCAGTGCTTCCCGGGAAAGGGCTGCCACCGAAAAAGCCCCCTGGACTATAGCCGAAGGTCGCCTTGGGAGCGACTTCGCCACCAACCTCGAGACTGTAGTTGCCGCTCCCGAGCCGCAGCTGGGAGCCGAGCAAAGTAGCGTTGATAAAATGGGATTCCGCAGCATTGCCAAAGGCCGAGCGGCGCAGCTCGACATGACCGCCAAGATCGAGTTGCCAGGCGCCCGCAGTCCACGTGCGTCGCAATCCTGAGCTCAGACCCAGACGCGTATAAGTGGCATTATTGGTTCCAGGAGCTCCATTAGAAGCTCCCATCTTAGTGCCCGTAATCTCCCAAGGGCGCACGTGCCAATGAGCTCCCAAGGCGCGTTCCTGTCCGATGGCGAGGCCGATTGGGATGCCTAAGTGGGTTTGGTTTTCCGCTTTATCGGTGCTGCCGTTAGCCCGGACACCGGTCCTCGGGTTCATAGGCACCTGAATGTCTTGAAAAAGTCCGACGCCCGAACTGACGGTGAAGTAACCACCGGTTGACCGCGGTTCCGCCTTGAGGATCGATTCGTAATCAAAATCCTGGGCACGAGCGACAGCCGACGCTCCGGCAAGGGCCAGACAAATCACACCAAATAAACGGCTCACGGGCAACTCCACATCAACAGCAACAAAGCAGATTCAGCGACAACAGGCAAGGGAACGTGTCCGGACGAGCGCAGTCCGGCTGTGGCCCACGGAGCAAAACCTAGGCCAGCTACAGAATCGAGTTTTTATAGACCCTTACGCCTACCTCGGGCGGCATGACTCCGCGTCGCCTGTCGACTTTCTTGACAGGCTGGTGAGCTGGCATATTGGGCCCAGGCTTGACTCATCAAGTCTCGGGCCGCTTGAGTGCTGGGTGCTAGGCGGCTGGCGCCCCGCTCCGACCCCAGCCACACTGAGGTCACGATCTGCCGGTCAACGCCCACATACCAGCCATCGCGCAAATCATCGCTCGCTGCGGACATGCCTCCTGTGTTTACCACGGCGCCAGCCTTGGGCTTGGCATGACCCTCGGCCATCGCCACATCAAGGGCGCCACGGATGTGATCCGCACACGTAGAGGACATGACGATGGTGTCGGGCTGCCTGGTACGCTGGTAGATCAACTTACCCCTGCCGTCGACAATCCGCTCGATGGCGTAAGGCTCCTCGATCTTGCCACGTGCAGCAAAGGCCGCGTACGTCAGTGCAATCTGCAGGGGGCTAGACTTGATCTCGCCTAGAGCAAGGCGGAAGTCGGGTGCGGCTGGGCCTAGTCCCAGACGTTTGGCAAATGACGCTAGGGTACCTAGTCCCATAGTCGCGACTAGCGGCAGACCTAAAGTCGCATCTCCCGATCTCAACACATCAAATAGGGTTGGGGCCACGCTCTTTCCGCGCCTCGGTATCCCGTAAGGATCGTCATCTACATGGCTGGTCAACTTGAGTCCTTGCTCAAGAGCCAAAGCCACATAGATGGGAGCGATGAGTTGCCCAATCGGACGCCACGTGGCAGAGGCACGATTAAATTGCGACAAATTGAAGCTGCTGCCGCCTTGCATCGCGAGGATGGCCCCGTTATCGGGACTTACTGAAACCAGTGCGGCTTGTAGGTCGTGAGACGGCCCCTGCTTGGGAGCCTTTAATGCCGCAGCTTGGATGAGGCTTCCCACGGTCTCCACTGCCGCGTGTTGCAAATCCGCATGGAGCGTCGTGTAGATCTTCAGTCCATCGGTGGCGAGATTGAGAAGTCCCAACTTGCGTTCAATTTCGCTCGCCACCTGCTGCATAAAGTACGGGGCTTGATCGTCAAAGCTCTCGCGTGTCGGATATACCTTCACACTCGAATTAGCCCATAAACTAGCTGCCGTTCGCGTGATGACGCGGTCGACCAGCATGCGCTGCAGTACAAATTTTTGGCGTCGATGAGCAGCGCTCAGGTTTTTGTGCGGAGCATAACGTGAGGGACTTTTTGCCAGGCCAGCAATCATGGCTGCCTCGCCAATGGTGAGTTCTGTAGCATGCTTGCGAAAATAATTTCTTGCTGCAGCTTCGATCCCGTAGCTAGCGTTTCCTAGATAGATTTTATTGAGATAAAGCTCGAGGATGCGATCCTTGCTCAGGCGCCTTTCGATGGCCAATGCCAAAATAGCCTCTTTGACTTTGCGCTCGAACGTACGGTCTTGGCTGAGAAAGCTGAGGCGCGCCAACTGTTGCGTGATAGTGCTCGCGCCTTGACGAAACCCACCCCCACGCAAATTGATGAAAGCAGCGCGGATGATGGCCATGGGGCTGACACCACTGTGGTTGTAAAAACTTTTGTCCTCCGCACTTAAAAAAGCTTTCACCACCATTTGTGGCATAGCCTTCAATGGGACAAAGTAGCGCCTCTCGGTGGCAAATTCGCCAATCTTGCGTCCCTGATGATCAAACACTTCGGACGCGAGGGTGTCACGCTTAGTACCGAGTTGCTCGATGAGTGCAATTTGTGGGGATAACTCAGCTCGTAACTTGATGCAGTAGATAGCCAGCAAAAGGCATAGCGGAGTTAGGAGCAGGACGCTCACTGCTGCAAAAGTCTTAAGTTTGGTGTGCATATCTTGATTTTACCATGAGGCGGGAGCGCGGTCTGCATTGCTAGCCCCTCGTGACGTTCGGCTGAATTGCTAATTAATATCTGATATTCTAGGGCTTCCCGGTACTTGTAGTGGGTGCTGGGTGCGGTGTGGCGGTTGCTCGTATGGGGAAAGACGCATACACTCCGAAGTCCCAAGCTTTGAGGAGGGCCCGATGCAGGACGAGGCGCCAGCGCCATCAAAAATGGCCTCTCTAGTCGTTGTCTATGTCACAGTGTTTGTCGATTTGCTGGGATTTGGCATGATTCTGCCACTGCTGCCATTCTACGCTATGCACTTTGGTGCATCCGGACTTTGGATCGGCATATTGGCTACCGCTTATTCTGCCGCGCAATTTGCCGGCGCGCCGGTGGTTGGTTGGCTTTCCGACCGTTTTGGCCGCCGGCCGGTTCTCCTGGCTGCCCTGGCGGGCTCAGCGGTATCATTGGCCCTGGCCGGATTTGCCACAAGCCTCACCATGCTGATCGTGGCCCGAGCCCTTGCCGGCCTTTTTGGCGGCAGTATCGCTGCGGCACAAGCCTATGTAGCTGATGTGACCGCGCCGGGGGAGCGTTCGCGGTATATGGGTATGCTCGGTGCTAGCATCGGTATGGGTTTCGTATTCGGACCAGCTCTTGGGGCTGGGCTTTCGGTATTTGGCTTTGGCACGGCTGCGCTGGCGGCATCGGGGATCGCCTTTGCCAATCTGATCGGAGCCTACTTTTTGTTGGTAGAGTCGCGACACGGCGGTTCCACCACGAGCCGTCGTGCGAGCCTGTGGGTCGGCATCATACAGTCGATAAAGGCGGGACACTTACGACTTTTACTGATCGGCTCTTTCTTAATCACGTTTGCCTTCGTCGGTATGGAGACCACCTATGCGCTGCTTAGCGCTAAAAGATTTGACCTGTCGGCTCAAGGTTTGGGTTATGTGTTTACCTATATCGGAGTGGTCATTGTCGTGGTGCAAGGTGGTCTCATTGGACGGATGGTGAAGCGCCTTGGTGAGCAGCGCGTAGCCATGCTTGGAGCCGTAATTATGATGATGGGGCTGACCCTGATTCCCCTAGCGCCGTCGCTGGCATGGTCTGTTGCTGCCTTGAGTCTACTTGCGGCAGGGCAAGCCTTTACTTCGCCCACGATAGCGACCATGCTATCAAAATGTGCAGGCGTGGATGAGCAAGGTGAAGTATTGGGTCTGAGTCAGTCTTTAGCGGCGGCGGCTCGTGGCCTGATGCCCGTGATAGCTGGCGGGCTTTTCGACTTAGGGGCTGCCCTGCCGTACATACTTAGTGCAACGGTATCGCTGATTGCAGCAATTTTAATCGGATTGGTGCCGGTAGATGAAGGATCCACCAAATGGCGTGGTGCTAAACATTACGGTAACTGAGTCAGCAACCTGAGGAGAAACCGTGCGACTATGTAGCCTATGGTGGGTGGTATTGTGCGGCTTGACGGAAGTCAGCTTAGGTCAACCGTCGGAATTAAATTATGGTCATGTTGCCGTGTGGCATCACGGTCGGCCGGTAGTGAAGAGTGTAATGCTGCCACAGGCGATTCCAGGGCGGATCCTAGCGACGCCACTGCTGCAGGTGAGCCCGCTGCCAGATAATTTGCAGCCCACGTCTGAAAACTGTTTTTGCTATGATGTCAACGATGACCGTTTAGCGGTTGTTCATGCTTTTTATTACGCCCATAATGCCATCGTGAATTACAATCAGCTGCTGCGCGAGCTGAAATTGCCGCAACTACGCGATACCGTTCTTACCCTTGTTAAAGATGCATCAGCTCCTACCATGGGTACGACATCGTCACGAAAATCAGCGCAGATAGTGATCCGCTATTCAAGTCCGGCGATCGACCCATTCACAATAGATCGAGAGGTCGGCCGCGCTATTTTGCAAATGCTTCTGCCACATTTTCGCTGGCGGATGGCGTCCGGTGACAGTCCTCTGGCACCGCGAATTCGTGCGGAAGAAGATGGCATTGAGGAGGGCACGGCCAATATCCTTGCAGCGCTAGAATTAGGCACCGCCGGTAATTTGGCGCAGACGAGCGATACGCTGGATGCGCCTATCGTGCAGGATGTTGACACCTTTGTCCGGTTCCCCGACGTCGTCATGACGCGGCGGCAAATAATGAGAGAGTTGACGCAGTCGCCACGTTTTGCTGCGCGGTACGCGGGCTATGTATCGCGGCTACTTAAGCAACTAGACGAACCACAGCAGAGCGAATATTTGAGTCAGCTCGATCCGAATGTTAGTTCAGCTATCATCAATCAACCGCTTTGGCAGGTTGCGGTGCGGTATGGTTTCCGCGCAGCCAAAATTCTGGTGCTAAGGGCCCTTGGCTCGTGGTCGTCACCAGACTATAGCTACGTGGCCTATGGTCGCGAACTCGTGATGCAGGCCCAATTGATGGGATCCAAGTGGGCAGATGTTCTCAGCGAAGAATACCAGCGACGGGGATTGCCAGTTCCCGACGCGCGAATCGCGTTAAAACCGTCAGAACAAGCCACTCAAGCCACTCATGTGAGGTAAGCTATGTCCCCCGAACAAGCCCCAGTAGCAACCACCAAGCGCCTTGAATTTGCCATAGCTGCCGCCAAAGCAGCCGGTGCTATCACTTTACGTTATTTCCAGGACGGAGCTCTGCGGGTTGAAACTAAATTAGATAGATCGGTCGTAACTGAGGCGGATCGACTCGCAGAGCGACAACTACGAAATGCTATCGCGCAGGATTTTCCCGACGACGCCATCGTTGGTGAGGAGTATGGAGCGAAGGCAGGCGAGAGTGGTTGGACTTGGTATCTCGACCCCATTGATGGCACGCAAGCTTTCGTGCGTGGGGTACCGCTTTTTGGCACATTAATCGGTGCCGAATACCGCGGTGAGTCTAAAGTCGGAGTCATCTTCTTGCCCGCCTTAGGAGAGATCGTCTACGCGGCGCGCGGACAGGGGTGTTTTTGGGAGCGTGGTATGCACTGGGATGGCCTCTGTGGTTTTTCGCAGGTAGCGAGGACTAAGGCAGAAGTATCAGCAATCAGTGATCTGAAATCAGCACTCTTTTGCACTACTTGGATGCAAAGTTTTGTGGCGACCAACCGGGTCGATGTGTTCTCGCGGCTGTGTGAGGCGACGGGAGTATTTAGAGGCTGGGGCGACTGCTACGGCTACGCCTTGGTAGCAACCGGTCGAGCCGAGATTATGGTCGATCCCCAACTCAGTGTCTGGGACGCAGCACCCATGCAGGTTATTCTCGAGGAGGCCGGCGGTCTTTATACCACGTTTGAAGGTAAGCCAGATATCCACGGTGGCAGCGGTGTCGCCACCAATGGACGTCTTCATAAATCTGCACTTGCGGTGATCAAAGGATCCTGAAATCGCTGAGTCCAAGCCTTAGCGATAAAAGTTTTGGATCATCCAAAGCTTGCCACCTACTTGCGCATAACCACAGGACACCTGCCTGTAGGCAGCGTTGGCCATATTCTCGTAGTGACCACCACCTGGGCCCTCGCCCCACATCATTTTGAGACAGCCGTTTTGGGCCGTGCCAGTCTCACCACCCCACCCCGGGCATTCGTTTTGCGCGGATTCGCCGCACTTACCAAAGTTACGGTGAGCGGCTCCGATGGCGCCGTCGTCAGCAGACTGCTTATCGACACAGCTATTTGTGGTTGCGTCATTTTTCAACGTCAAGGCCGAGCGCCCTATAGAAGCGCGGTAGGCGTTTATAGCATTGAGGCAGTCAACCCGCAGATCGCCAGAGTTACTAACTAGGGCTATTTGGTTGGTTGAGTTTGTAGTTGTGCCATTGCTAGCACCGCTGTTGGTGCTCGACTGACCACCAAAACCATTATTGTTTAGTCCGCCGAGTCCTCCACCAAGCCCATTCAGGAGACTACCGAGGTCGAAACCTCCGAGTCCCCCGCCGTTAAAGAGGCCACCGAGGCTACTGGTGAGCCCACCGAGCCCACCGCCATTAGTGAATTGACTAATTAGATTGCCGATAAAGCCTCCGGGCTGGCCGTTGCCGCCACCAGGAGTGATCGTTGTTGGTGGCACTGCCGTCGTGGGCGTCGTGGGAACGCTAGCCGTGGTCGTGGCAGGCGTCGTGGCCGGCGGCACAGCAGCTCCGCCAGTGTCATCTTCGTCCTCCTCTTCGGAGGCACCAGGAGCCGGTGCTCGTGCGCTACCGCTGGAGGCAGGCTTGCACGCGACTAAGCCTACTATGTTTAATGAAATTAATAGTAACCAACCATCCGCTCGAACTCTTTTCATAAAAAACCCCGACTGCGACAACTCCGACTGACGGCCCTTATCGGCACTTTCGGGTAAAAACTTTAGATAAAAGTTAATTGTTTGCTTTTTTTTGAGCGCTATCATCTTAAAGTTCTCTGCATTACATGAGTTTAGCTTAGCAGCTCTAGTAGGTAGGCCACGTACCATCCAGCACCCATCATGAGCACACCTACCACGGTATTGACGTGCCCGCGCCAGTGCAGCCATACCACTGGTAACCCGATGCTCGCACCGATGAATACATGCTGTTTCATCTCGTCGCTGAGAAACCGCAGTGTTGCGGCCAAGACCAAGCCCAGGGCAAGCGGGCGCAATGCGATCTCGATGCGGCGCACGTATGATTTACTTCGGTGGCGGTAATAAATTTGCGTAACCACACTCGTGAGCGCTATGGGAGCGAGATACATGCCGATCGTGCTAGCCGTTGCCCCCTTAAATCCAGCAACCTGATAACCAACGAGAGTAGCCATAACCATATTCGGTCCAGGCATAAACTGACCTAGTACATAAGAGCGCATGACGGATTCGGTATCAAGCCAGTGAAAAGTGTTTACAACGGCATCGCTGATCGAAGGAAGCATGCCTATGGCACCGCCGAACGCCAGAAGGCTGGCACTGGCGAAGAGGAAAAATAGCTGCCAATAAATCACCAGCTAAACTCCCATAAGAGGCAGACGGCCGCGGCGACAAGTACCACGATGACCACGGGTAGCCCATAAAAGCTGGCAACCGTGACACTAGCAGCAATTAAGGCGCGGCCCCACCACTTACGACTAGCTCCAGTGGCCGGCTTGCCTTGGTCGTTCAAGGTCAAGCGCAGGCCAATAGCAAGCTGCCAGATGAAGCGTGCCGTTAACAAGAACGCACCGATCGCCATTCCTTGGAACCAGATTTTGACACGAAGATCATGAAGGGGCGCGATGCTATATACAGCTATAGCTAAGATGGCGCCGGGTAGTATCAGTGCCACTACGGCTAGTATAGCCGCCAATCTTCCCACCAAAAGCGATCCAGCGCACATGGCGAAATTGACCAGGTTTGGTCCAGGCAGCATCTGCGCTAGTGTAAGTAATTCTTGAAACTCATCTGCGCTTAACCACTTGTGTTTACGGACGATCGCTTCCTCAAAAAGTTGTAGACGCGAAGCGACACCAATACTGAAGGTGCCAATCTTGAAATTGAGCCAAATCCACTCAGTATGCGTTGCCCGCGTCATCAAGGTGCCATCAAGGATTATGCGTCAAAGAATCTAAATCAATCGACGATCAGTGAATGGTGCGAAAGAGGCCAGCATAACGCTTTAACAGTAAAGCCATATCGATGTCTCGGTCATAGATAGAGTACCAGCCCTGAGGTTCGTGGGGTGGATCACCAGTAAAGTCATCGCCCAGTGACCATGAGGATCCGGGTTGGCGTGGACGTCCCTCGCCACCCCAGGCCCAGAAGTTGGCCCCGGCCAGTTCGTCGCTAACTTTAGCCGCTGAATAGACGCGTCCAAGTAGCTTGTTGAAAAAATGCAAACGATGCGTCGCAGGGGCTTCTGCTTCATAACGACCTAGATCACGAGCGATACCAAATTCAGCAAGCACCAGCGGTTTACCAACTTTGGACATAACGGCGCGTGATTTGGCGAGGCTTGCGATCGCTTTTTTGACAGCTTCTCGATAAGTCCTGGGGTCAGCCGGATTATACCAACCAGCATTTTGAACCCAGATATGAGTCGTACCATAATCGATATCAGATAGCTCGTTCACGTCCTGCATCGTTTCGCCCTCGCTCCCCGAGATGACCAGGTGATGGGAGTCGAGCGATTTAATGAGCCTAGCGCTGTCAGCTACCCAGTCGACGAAGGCGCGCTTATTGTCGTAGGCATCTGGTTCGTTAGCGAGTTCCCACGACATGATAGTTGGGTCATCTGTGTAGGCGACTTGCGAGATACTGTTGACGCGCCTTACCATGAATTCGATATGGCGCGCGAACGCAGCTTTGGCCGCGGCGTTAGTAAAAAACTGCTCGACGTAACCTTTGTAGGTATTCCAATCGCCGCCCTCAGCCGGAGGTGGATAGGGTATGGGGCCTACACCAGCCCATTGCAAATATTGCGCAAAGCCACCCGACCAGTGCCAATAGTTACCGAGACAGAGGACAGCCCGCATCGAACGTTTAGCCATTTCCACCAGAGCAAAATCAAGACCACTGAGTACGGCTTGATTATACTCTCCGGGTCTGGGTTGCAGCGACGGGGACATGCGCCACGGTGCATCGTCTGGCCCCTCGGTGCCGGCCATGATTCGCAAGTTGCGAACGCCCAGTTTTGCCAGCCGATCGAGCTCGCGCACGAGTCTTGCGCGTCCTGCAGTATTACCCTCTGCCCCGAGATTCGCGGCATACCAGAGGTTGGTCCCGAGGTAGGCGTAACGTCTAGCGCCAATCACAAAATGCCGGCCCTGGACTTGGACAAACTCGCGATCGCCACTATTAGGACCTGCATAAGCTGCAGGTAAATCCATGATGCCAAGAACCAGTAGCAAACATGCAAACATGAACTTCGTAAGGCGATCACAGTCCCAGGGCAGGAGCATAGGCAGTATCCTCGGTCCAGATGGTGAAATTGGAATAGGTAGGTAGAGCAGGTAGGCAGAAATAACCTACCTGTTAGTTTGGCAGAAATTACTGGGCGAGGAAAGTGGCGCAAACTAATTTGCGACCGGTAAAGACCAACAAAAATTTATATTTACTTAGTTATCTTCTGGCTTTGGCTCAGCCATTCAAGCTCGCGACCGACATCGTGTTTTACTCTGGGGCTTATCGATATGTCGTGATTTTCAAAATAGCTCAGATTGTGTAGATCGAAATTAACTGGCCCCAGTTTATGGCAGGATATACAGCTAGTGTGCGCCACGTGGGTTTGGTGTGGGTCAGCAATACGAGCCGCTTTGCGTTTACGCTCGGGAAAAGTCCAGATTACGGCAGCGTCGAGCTCAGCCCAATCAGCGCCTTTGTTGGTCCGCTCTAGCTGATCCTTCAGGTCGACAAGGGACTCGTCGTCGCGGCGCACAGTGCCTCGTGCCTTAAGTCCATAGCTAGCCAAAATACGCCCATCACGTGCTGATTTAACCGTAAGCTCCTGGCGTTTTAGTTCGCTCCCTGCCGAAATGGGCTCAAAAGCGATAAACACCCACTCATCGATCATCGGGGGATCACGCCCCTCAGGCAACGAGAAAGCGGTGAGTTGTGTGAGATTTTGTGGTTTGGCAAAAGTGTGGAGAAAGCTACTTAAACGTTGCAAAAAGTCAGCAGTGGATTCCTGCTGGGAAAATTCAGGGCGCTCGCCTAGATCGTCGTATAGTGAGACCGGGTTGCTGCCGCGTAGCTGTTTTAACTTGGTGACCAGCACATCGACTAATTGCCGATTTAACTTATCGAACTCTAGTTCTTCGGCAGCCTGGAGATGCTCAGCACGTTCGTGAAGTTCTTGCCAACGGAGAGCCTGATCCTTATCAAGCCCAGCCTCCGGCTCAAATCTGTAAAGTGCATGAAACGCTCGATCGTCAGCGTGGGCTTGCCATCTGTCACGGACAAAATGTTGAGTGATGGGTTGCCACACCAAACGGAGCTCAGGCTGACAAAGTCTCGCATTGCGTGGTGTGACGAAAGGGAGAAGCGGCTGACATGGGGCAAATCGCATCGCCACTAAACGCCAGTCCTTTAGCTTATTTTCCGTCTCCAACGCGTCGCCGACACTCGTTTGATGAAAAGCGTCAAAGATAGCGTGCCACCACGGTGCAGGGAACAATGCCTCATCAGCGGCTATCTTTGTATGACCAAGGGCCGGTAACACCACAGCTAGATCTTTGGCTCTCGTTATGTCCCTTGAAGCTAGTTGAGACGACGGAGCGGCAAGGCCCAGGGCGGAGTGGAGCAACAAACTAGTCACGACGACAAAAGCGTTGGATGGGGGCATAGGGGTACCTCTCAATTAGGAGGCGGGAGGTTATCAAATGAAAACGATTCTCAAAATACCAAATTTTAGAAACTTTTGAAAACAAAATAAATACAATAGGTTAAAGTGTTTCTGTCCAGATCGCGCGCTCAAGAGGGAAGGCCATCAAAATGATATTGATTCTCAATATCAAAGATGGCAGTCTGGGTTCGTAGACGTCATTTTGTGTAACTCACGGAGCCAACCATGCAGCAGATGATAAGGATCCAGCAGTGCCCAGGCGGATTGGTGCATCTTTCGATAGGGGCCATGACGGTGCGCCTTGATCAGACGAGTTTTTTGGCTGTTGCGACAGTCATTCATGCCGCAGCGACTAGACTGCAGCAACAATCTGTAACTGCCGAGGCGCCCAAACTGCGGGTGATTAACGGAGAACAGCAATGAATTGCGTGAAATATCTCTTGGCAATGATGGCGATATCTAGTCCAACGTATGCGGCAGCAGATCCCACAGCACCCGCCAGCTTGATACGGCAGATGACTGGCTGCTTTAGCGTCGTCTTTCATTATATTGAGGACGGGACACACGACAAAGATTATCCCCCAGTCATTGAAAAAGCCGAGTTAGTGAGTGAATCACCTTTAGTCATAAACCGGACCCTAATTATACAAGGTCACCATCAACCTCATTGGACAGAGGAGTGGACGGAGCTAGAGGACGGCAAGTGGCGCCAGAGTGTAACCGGTCCGTTCGGTGATTTGCGTTATAGCTGTGAGGGTCCGTGGATACTAAATCAATGGAATTGTCTCGCTGATCCAGCTGCGAAGCCAAGGCGTGACAGTGATCGCCCTTACGATCATCTGCGTCGCCAAAATACGCTGCAAATAAACGAAAATCGTTGGATTCATGTCCAGACCAATCAGAAAATCGCGACCGATCAGTCAGTTTACTCGGTCGAAATTGGCTGGAACACATACGAGAGGGTAGATCAGCAACAGTGCCTTTGACTGTCGGCTGAGGTAGTAGCTTCGTGGGCCTAAGACTCTTGTCTCAGGCCCTTTTAGTTTGAGGGCATTGTCATCTGACCGTAGGACTCCCAACGCATCATCTTGACCACGGCCTGATCGTCAATCGCACTAGGCTGCATAGCGCGTGTTAGTGCGAGGAATAGCGCTAAACCGCGAAAATGGGATGGCCCAAGGCGATACTGAATGCCGCGCCAATAAGCGGCGAGGTCAATGGCACTACCGTGCATATCGACGACCATGGGATCTGGAAAGTAATGACTAGGCTCTACGTGCATCCGCGCTTGAGCCAACTCGGCGGCCTCAATGATTTTTTGTCGCCACTGCGTGCTAAGTGGGCGTTTCGAGCATTGCCACACGGCAAACACAAAAGGCAAATCAGTGAGGTCGCGCCAGATTTCGCTCAGATCAATCACGCTGCGATAAGCAGGACGTTTGACCAAAGCCTCGTCACCGATCAGCAAATCGATGGGACGCATGGTGCTGACTACGGCACTTAGGCCGCTACTGGAACCAGCGCGTTGCTCGTAATTCGCCTCACCAAACCATAGCCGGTAGAGGATGCGTGCCAGCTGAGTGCTAGTGGCCGAAGCTGGTGTTACCGAAAGCACGGGCACTTTCTCAGTGGGCACAGGGGGTAACGCGTCAGCAGCGGTAAATATGTAGTTGGCGGCACTGCGCACATCGCCTTCGTACCTTTGAAGCGCGATCTTAAAGATTTTTCTTAGGAGCGCTTGCCGACGATGAAGTAGTTCAGTCAACTCACCATCGTCCTGATGGAGACCAAGATAGACACTGAGCACTGGTCCTAGCGAAGCGATCCCGACAGGCACCGCCACTTCCATGGCGCTGTTTTTAACCAAGCAAACGCTGGAGCTAGGAGCTAACTGAATCTTGGCCTCGGCTAGCCACTTGTTGACTTGCGCTGGATGACCACGGTGGAACTCTAGTTCGGGTCCCAATAAACGCTCAAGCTCTTGCCTTAGTGGTAATAGGTTCCAATAAGGAATCCAACCTAGACGAAGAGGCGACGAGGCTTGCGCCTTACCGGATTGACCTAACAAATTAACACTCCTTGATCGCTTCCTCAGCGCATTCGATCGTACGAGTGATGTCGGCATCACTATGGGCCATCGAGACAAAACCTGCCTCAAAGGCTGAAGGCGCAAAATAAATCCCGCGCTGTAGCATGGCGTGGAAGAATTTCTTAAAACGAATGGTATCACCTTCCTTGGCCTGCTCCAGTGACGTGACCGGTCCAGGATGGAAGAAGAAGCCAAACATCCCACCCTCACTATCGGCCGTGAACGGCACGCCGCGACGACCCATGGTGGCTTTGAGTCCTGACACTAGCTTGGCCGTACGGGTCGCCAGGGCGGAAAAGGCTCCTGGCCGTCTAATAATCTCGAGAGTCTTTAGGCCGCTGGCTACGGCTAGAGGATTACCCGACAGCGTTCCTGCTTGGTAAACGGGCCCCTCAGGTGCCACCATAGCCATAATCGATGCGCGGCCACCATAGGCGGCTAGAGGTAGCCCACCGCCGATCACCTTACCAAGCGTCGTCAGGTCAGGGACGATGTTGGTGAGACCTTGCATCCCGCCTATAGACACGCGGCAACCTGTCATCACCTCGTCAAAGAGCAACAGTGTACCTGCCGCGGTGCAAAGCTCGCGTAGACCTTCCAGGAATCCTGGCTCCGGCCTGATGAAGCCAGCGTTGCCAACGATTGGTTCCAGAATGACGACAGCGATTTCGCCCCGGTTCGCAGCGAACACTGACTTAACTTCGTCCAGGTCGTTATAAGTCGCTACTAGGGTATTTTGTGTCGCAGCCGCGGTAACTCCGGGGCTATCAGGCAGTCCTAGAGTCAGGGCGCCGGATCCGGCTTTCACGAGGAGCATGTCGGCATGGCCATGATAACACCCTGTAAACTTGAGAATCTTATCGCGCCGTGTGAAAGCCCGTGCCACCCGCAGCGCTGCCATGCAGGCCTCAGTGCCGCTGGAGACCAAACGTACCCGCTCCATCGAGGGATAGATGTCACGAATCGTCGTGGCCAGCTTAGTCTCGCCCTCCGTCGGCGCACCAAAACTAAGTCCGCGTCGCATGACCTGGCTTAAAGTCTCAACCACCTCGGGATGCGCATGACCGGCTATAGCCGGTCCCCAGCTGCCGACGTAGTCAATGTATTTGTTGCCATCGATATCATAAATGTAAGCGCCCTGGGCGCGGTCAATGAACAGGGCATCACCGCCGACGGATCCAAACGCCCTCACGGGTGAGTTGACACCACCAGGAATCACACCACGAGCAGCGCGCATGGCCTGCCGGGATTTTTCGCAGTACATCAGAATTCCTTATCATCTTGCGTCAAAACATATAGCCTGGAGGGGCGACGATAATTTTTTTTTGCCCCACCCGCACCTACAAAATGACCAGCTAGCCTAGAGAGGGGGGGGCGAGGTCGACTGATGCGTATCCTCCATATCGATACCGAGCTTACTTGGCGCGGCGGTGAAAACCAACTGCGACTCTTGCTCAACGGGCTAAAAGGCACCGATCTCGAGAACCATGTGGCTTTGCGCCCTGGCAGCCTCGCCATAGAGCGCCTGCGGGGGCTAGCCCAGCAGATCGTGCTGCCAATGCGCGGTGGCTTTGATCTATTCGCCGCCAGACAGCTAGCCAACTACTGTAAGTCTAAGAAAATCGATATCATCGATGCCCATACATCTAACGGGCACGCCATGGGTTTGCTGCTGCGGCACTTTTGCCCAGGGACGCGTCTGGTTGTCCATCGGCGCGTCGACTATGCGCCGCACCGTGGCCTGCTCAATCGGCGTAAGTATCTGTCTCCTAAGGTGGATCGCTATGTGGCGATCTCTCATGCCATAGCCAACGTGCTCACCCAATACGGAGTGCCCGCGGCCCGTCTGGAAGTTGTGCGCAGCGCCATAGACCCGGCAATTTACGAACATATAGACGCGGTCCAGGCGCGGCGTGAGCTAACACAGAGCTTCGGTCTCGACTTTGGTACCATGCTGATTGGCAACGCCTCAGCGCTCACCGATCAAAAAGGTTACGAGGTCTTACTCGATGCTGCGGCGATCCTGAAGCGGCAGGGCGAAAATTTTCATGTTTTCATCGCGGGCGATGGCCCCCTTATGAGCGACTTGGAGTGCCAAAGGCAGACCCTAGGACTGGCGCATCACGTCACTTTCCTCGGCTTTATTAAGGAAGTTCCGACTTTCCTCCGGGCCTTGGACATTCTGGCGGTGCCTTCTCACTTTGAGGGACTGGGCACGATCCTGCTCGATGGATTGGCAGCTGGTTTAGCCGTCGCCGCTACGGCGGTCGGTGGCATCCCCGAGGTGATCATGCCGGAGGTGACGGGCCTACTCAGCGCCGATGGCGATGCCGATGGACTTGCCCTAAATTTGACGCGGCTCCTGCACGAACACGATTTAAGGAAGCGTCTTAATGCGGCTGGGCGTGCTCACATCGACGCGGAATTTTCTGTCGGTGCGATGATTGCCGGCAACCTCGATGTTTATCAAAAACTTCTGAGATCTTAGGCCATAGCAGTGGGATTTGGCTGGGCCGTCAGTTAAGGCGGTGTGCCTTGACATTGCTCTTAGGGACTCCACCTTTGAAGTGACGGGATCTATGTTTCAGAGCTTGGCTCCGAGCATGCCCGCATGGCCCCCACAAAGATTGGAGACACGATTCTTATGGATATGCAAAAACTCACACAAAAATCCCAGGAAGCTCTCGTAGCGGCGCAGCGCGAGGCCGTCGAACATGGACACGGCGAGGTGAGCGCGGAGCACCTGTTGCACGCTCTGGTGACGCAGGAGCAGGGGTTGATTCCTCGGTTACTCGAAAAGATGGACATCAATGCCAAGGACGTCGTCCGCGATGTTGAGAGGCTACTGACGCAAAAACCTAGTGTTTCTGGGTCTGGCTACAGTCCTGATCGGATCACCGTGACACAGCAACTGTCGCAAGCCATTATCAGCGCCGAAAAAGAAGCAAAGCGCCTCAAAGATGCTTACGTATCGGTGGAACATCTCTTTCTCGAGTTGATCAACGATAAAGGCAAGGTTGGGCAACTCTTGGCCAACTACGGCCTGAATAAGCAAGGATTTCTGCAGGCTCTCACCGCCGTGCGCGGTAACCAGCGAGTGGAAAGTGCTACGCCTGAGGACACCTACGAGGCTCTGACGCGGTATGGTCGTGATTTGGTGCAAGCTGCCCGTGACGGCAAGTTAGACCCAGTGATTGGACGCGACGAAGAAATTAGGCGCGTCATTCGCATTCTCAGCCGCAAAACTAAAAACAACCCGGTGCTCATCGGTGAGCCAGGGGTAGGCAAGACGGCAATCGTTGAGGGTTTAGCGCACAGAATTGTGCGCGGTGACGTACCCGAGGGACTCAAAGACAAAACCGTCTTTGCTCTCGATATGGGTTCTTTAGTAGCTGGTGCCAAATATCGTGGTGAATTTGAGGAGCGACTCAAAGCTGTGCTCAATGAGGTGAAGCAGGCTGAGGGGCGGACCATCCTCTTCATCGACGAGCTCCACACGATCGTCGGTGCTGGTAAGGCAGAAGGTGCGATGGACGCCGGCAACATGCTAAAGCCCATGCTAGCGCGCGGCGAATTGCACTGCATCGGTGCCACCACTCTGGACGAGTACCGTCAATACATTGAGAAGGACGCCGCTCTTGAACGGCGTTTCCAACCTGTAACGGTGGATCAGCCGACGGTGGAGGACACGGTATCGATCCTGCGTGGTCTAAAAGAGCGCTTCGAGGTGCACCACGGGGTTAAAATTGCCGATAACTCTCTCGTAGCCGCTGCGACTTTGTCGCATCGTTATATCACAGATCGATTCCTGCCCGACAAGGCGATCGACCTTGTGGACGAGGCATGTGCTAAGTTGCGTACGGAGATTGACTCGCTGCCGGCTGAGCTAGACACGGCGCAGCGTCGCGTGATGCGTCTTGAAATTGAGGAGGCTGCACTTAAAAAAGAGAAGGATGCAGCTAGTAAAACGCGTCTGGCGGAACTGCAAAAAGAATTGCAAGACGCGCGCAGCAGTGCTCACGTCATGCGGGCACGCTACCAGACGGAGAAGCAGCACCTTAACAAAGTGTCCGAACTTCGCGAAAAGGTCGAGGAGGCCAAGCGCCTCATCCAGGTCGCCGAGCGTGATTACAACTTGGACCGAGCGGCCGAGCTGCGCCACGGTAAGCTACCTCAGCTGACGGCAGAGCTTGAACGTGAGGAGAAAAAACTCGCAGAAAAAACTGGCGGAGAAAGCCTTCTCAGCGAGGAGGTCACGGCTGACGAAATCGCTGCGATCGTCAGTCAATGGACCGGCATTCCGATGACTAAGCTGGTCGAGGGTGAGCGCGACAAGTTGCTCAATTTGGATAAGCTTCTCCATCAACGCGTGATAGGGCAGGATGTGGCCGTGCAGCACGTGGCTGATGCCGTGATTAGGGCGAGGTCTGGGATCAAAGATCCTAATCGTCCGATCGGCTCCTTTATCTTTCTCGGACCGACCGGGGTAGGTAAGACCGAACTAGCTAAAGCGTTAGCCGAGGCGCTTTTCGATAGTCGTGACGCTGTCGTCAGACTGGATTTGTCGGAGTACATGGAGAAACACTCGGTTTCTCGCCTGATCGGAGCTCCTCCGGGCTACGTAGGATACGAGGAAGGCGGACAACTCACAGAGGCTGTGAGGCGCAAGCCATACTCGGTTGTGCTCTTCGACGAAATTGAGAAAGCTCATGCCGATGTGTTCAATGTGTTGCTGCAGATTCTGGATGATGGTCGAGCGACCGATAACCAAGGTCGTACGGTTAACTTTAAGAATACCATCATCATCATGACCAGTAATATCGGTGCTCAGTATCTGCTAGACGGGATCGATAAACACGGCATGATTGCCGACAAAGCGCAAAAGGCGGTGGAAAGCGCGTTGAAGGCGCATTTTAGGCCGGAGTTTTTAAACCGTGTTGACGACGTCATTTTGTTTAAGCCGCTAACGCAGTCTGAGGTTGAGCACATCGTCGATCTCTTGATCGACAGTCTGAGGCTACGGTTGGCTGATCGCCAAATCAAACTTGAGATGACAGAGGGTGCCAAGGCCTTTGTGGCCAAAGCCGCTTATGATCCGGTCTATGGTGCTCGTCCCCTTAAACGCTACCTACAACGTGAGCTAGAAACTCGCCTTGGTAGACAGCTCATCGCTGGTAGCATTCAAGACGGATCGCGTGTCACTGTCGACGTTAAGGACGGTGCACTTAGCTTAAGTTGCGAGCAGCCTCATTAAAGCTAAAAAGGTCGATGCCCAGTCTGAAGTGTTCAGACTGGGCATCTTTTTTTCCTCCAAAAGAATTTAGATTAGGTCCCTCTACTCACCACGGGCTGCCATGTATTTTTTCAGGCATCCCATTTTCATAAGGGGTAGCAAACGTTGGCTGTCTGACGCATTAAAGTTGATCGTAATCACGTTAACGATGGTCGGCATGCTGTTGATCACTTTCGCTGCTTCGGCTGGATTTTTCGGCGGCTCATTGGCGCCTACATCAGTTTTAGCAACTTCGGTGGTCGCTGCGGGTGCTGCGGCTTTATCACCAGTTGGTGCCGCGGTTGTTCCCGTACCCGGTTCAGTCGCGATGGTGGGCTCGTCAGCAGGTTGCGCAACGGCGTCACCTTGTTTCCACACATGACTAATGTCTACCTTGACATTGACAGTGATCGTCGAGCGGCGTCCTGTGCCAGATTTGTCGCTATTAGCGCCGGAACCAAAGCCTGTCGCATCGAAGATTTCGGTGACAGCTTTGAGGTCGAGGCTAAAGGCAAACGGTAGCAGGCCGCGAAGCATAGGGATGATATGACGCGCAGATTTGGGGTTGTGCGGCATCTTGTTGATCATGTCGTCCACAATCAAGTCAGTTCCTTTGCCGGGAGCCACAACAGGTGGCAGTGGCATAGGTGCCGGTACCGATGTTGGTGCTGGTGCGTTCGTCGTATCGTCGCCTTTGGTGGCGTCAGCTTCACCTGGCTTAGTCACTTGGACGCCAGTTGCTTCCGCAAGAATAATGAGCCCGTTTTGCTCCGCACCGTTATCGAGGCGTTTGCCTACACCGAAGCCCTTGGCCGTATCCAGCGGCTTTTCGGCCATAACATCATTTGGATCGGTGATCGTGGCCAGCCCATAAGTGTGTGCTGACACGTGGGCGATATTGACGGCCAATTGCTTGTCGCTGATGTCAGCCGGGGTGAAAACAAAAGCTATGTCGTTATGGTTGGCGTTACCAACATCGAGTGGGGCCACGCCCAAACCGCTTGGGTCCGAGCAGCCTAGGTCGGCTAAACTGCCACCGACAACGACGGTGGTGTAATCACCGCTAGTAGGTTGAGTCACTGTGACTTTGAGATCAGCTCCGGCATCGGTGTAGTATTTTTGCACCGTGCTTGCGATGACCTCTTGGCTATCTGTCGTCAGTGTGGACGCAGCAATTTGTGCCTTGTCCCCGCAGACTTGAAAGGACTCGCCCTTCGCCGTTCCCTTGGCGACAGTGGCTCCCCCGAAGTTCAGCCAAAGGACTTCGCCCGTGGACGTCGCGGTTGTCGTCGCAGCGCCACTGTCAAGTAAGCCCAACTTTGCTGCAAACAACTGGTCGTAGTAAGCCCTCGGAGGAGCGGTGACGACTTCGTTTCCGCCCGCGGGCGGCCCTTTGCGGACAAGTCCACCGCAACTCGTCAAACCAGTAGCTGTAACCACCGCCACGGCAGCGCGTGAAAGTTTTTGCCAATCGTGCCTCATCTAAATCTCCTCTAGGTAGTGGGTCTAACGAGCCGGCAGCGGTACCGCCGACAAAATCGACTCCGGGGCCTTCGGCAATCATTTGGAAAACCTTTAGAAAATAATTTAAAATTCCATTATTTCATTGACTTGAATCAAGCTCGGGAGAGGCCTGAAGCAGCCGATGGGTACCGTCGTCATGGATTTTCGGCGGATGTCGGAGCGGCAAGAGCCACCAAAACTGGTACAAAGTGTATAGGATTTGTATAATAGAGGTGGGTGTCTGGTGCTTGACCAGAGTCCGGCCAATCATCCCCCCTAGCATTTAGTGACTTTCATGAGTGGTGATAGTTTCAGTGTAAAGGCTATGACGAGACTAACGGGGCTCAACGAGCATACCCTGAGGGCCTGGGAGCGTCGTTATGGTGCCGTCACACCGCGTCGCGGCGATAATGGTCGCCGGGTCTACTCGCGCGAGGACGTCGAGCGGCTGCGTAATATCGCGGCGCTGGTCGAGCGCGGATTCGCCATCGGTCGCATTGCTACCCTCTCGGATCAGGAATTGGCGCAATTATTGGCCGATAATTTGGAGCTGGACCATATTGGTAACGGCGCACCGAAGGCGGAGTCATCGCTAAATCCAGCAGCTAATCGCGTGCCGACGCAGCTGGAGCGGATTCAGGAAGCGCTCCTCCAGTTTGATCTCGCTAAAATTCATGGCACCCTGACTGAGTCACGGTATCTCATGGGCGCGCGCGGTTTTGTTTTAGATTTAGTAACGCCGCTTATGGAGGCGGTAGGGTGGATGACACTGTCTGGTCGGATCACCATCGGTCACGAGCATGCACTCAGCGCGATTGTGCGCGCGCACTTGTCATTTATGCTGCTAGAAATTCCTCGTCGCGAAACTTCAGCTGATGGTGAGAATAATTCTTTTGCCCTGACCACGATGGAAGGTAATTTCCACGAGATCGGTATTTTAGTAGCCAGCGTGCTGTGTGCCTTACGGGGTGTCACCAACTACTTCCTCGGTCCGAATTTGCCGGTCCCGGCACTGACAGAGGCCGTGATCGCACTCAATGCCAGACATATAGTGATAGGCTCAACGTCGCTACCTCCTGGGACCTTGCCTATTACCGAGCATGAATATTTGCAGGAGCTGGACAAGAGACTGCCACCCTTTTGTGAAATCTGGGTGGGTGGTCCCTTGATCGAATTTAAGGAATCTAAGCTCAAGCATAAGTTTAGATTCATCCGTACCCTAGTCGGATTCGATGAGATGGTAGGGACGCTTTGACTCCGTCAACTTGAGCACACCGGATTCTGTGACGACCCAGCCCATGAGCTGATCATGGGGCTCCACCGGTAATTCGGGCAGAAGAAAGTTGTCGGTAGTCACGGCAATGACCTTGGCATCAGATCGCATGAGATACCGATCGAAATAGCCGCCACCATAGCCCAGCCGTACGCCATTGTGTGACACGGCTAGGGACGGAACGAGAATAGCCGTTGCTGCTGTTGGGACTAGCGCCGGGCTATCTGGGATTGGTTCTGGAATGCCGTAAGCACCTATGCGTAGAGGATCGCCGGCAGACCATCGGTAAAAATGCATCCCGTCACTAGATGTCACCGGTAATGCGTATTCAAGGTTGGGTAGCATGGTGGTCACGGGGAGGGGGTCAATTTCCCCACGGACTGGCATGTAGAGAAAAACCGTGGTCACTCTTTGCTCCACCAACCAGGTAGCAAGATGGCGGCATATCATGCGGCTTACGTGGTCGCTTACGTTGCGTGATATCAGCGCGCGCTGTCTGAGGAGAACTTCACGATAGGTTTTTTTTGTAACGTCGATGGAATGGTCCATGGGCAGAGCCTTTCCTGCTAAAGGTCACAAAATAAAAAGGGCCCGCTCGACGCAGCGAGCGGACCCGTTCTTTATACCTCTAGTCTGGAAACTTGGAAAACTAACTTAAGCTCTTACTGGACAGTGACGCTTACGGGTTGGGTGTATTCCCAGCGTCCAGAGATTTCTGAGAATGCACCTAGGCGCATCTGGAATTGTCCAGCTGGTACCCCTTGCAGCTGCAGAGAGTTACCCGAGGAGGCAAACCGATACTGGGGATTAGCCCAGCTACCGTTGGTGAACTCCACTCTGTAGTAAGCGACTTTACTGTCACCCTGCCAGGAGACGGTACCACCGCTGCCAGCGATCGTGCTGCCACTGGCCGGTTGTTGCAGGGAGATATTGCGGCGCGGCGGCGCTGAGACTTTGAAGGACCGAACCTCGGTTGCACCCGAGCTGTTCTCTACCTTCCAGAACCAGGTACCCGGCCACGGATGATTGAAATTATAAGAGCTACCACTGACTGGTACGCGCATGACCACAGGGCTCATGCTGGAGTTGCGTGAGAAGACGATGTAGCCACTGCCACCGTTCCAGGAGAACGTAGCTGGACCTTGAGATTCGTCGTAGGTGATGCTTGAGCCATCAGCAGGCTCAGCCAAACTGATGGGACCACTGCTAGCTGAGAAGCTACGCTGAACCCTGGGTGCTGCCGCTTGTGCGGGAGCTGGAGCCGCTTGTGCCGGAGCAGCAGGTGCAGCTGCCGCTGCTACAGGAGCTTCAGGTTTCGCTTTTTCTTCGGTCTTAGTGTCACTCGCTGTTGCTTCCGCTGGGTCTTCGGCATCGTCGGCGCCGCCTTCGGCATCGGTTTCGCTGGCGACATCTTCTCCAGTCGATTCCGTGTCGTCACCGCTCATGTACATAAACAGTGCAACGCAAATGACTAGGAACAATACGCCACCAAGTACAATCGACTTGGTTTTATTACTGCTCGAGAATCCACCTTCTTTAAAGATCTGTGAGACCGCATTGGTGTTGGTCCCAAAGTTGCTGGTGAACTCCCCTTTCAAGTCCGCCGTGAAAGGGTTCGACTGCGGTGTCGATTGGGATGAGAACGAGTCGTTCATCCCCGTGTTGCTGTTCGGTGCTTCGTTCATTGCTCTAGTCTCCATGATCGAGGTACTGGATATAAGAAAACGATAAATCGTTTACTTAGACTTCTACGTCGTGGGATCGACATGTGGTGTGCAAACTTTAGTCGTAGTGGCGAAGGCGTATCAGGAGAGCGGCGCTAGATGCTGTTTTTATTATAAAGTTTCTTCCGTCCGCGTGGCAACAGGTGACCGCTTTGGAAGCCACCCAGAGTTGCATCTCGGAGATAAAATGCTTTGTGATTTGAGCAAGTTTTAGACCTAAAGATAACCATCACGGCAAATCAGGATAAATCCTTCTCCGGCCGTGATGATCTTTCGAGCAAATAATTTAAGCAGTTTTCAGGGTAGCGCGTCCCACAGCTTGGTTGATTTCTTTCAAAACTTCTTTACCTTCGCGGTTCATAATCAGGATCTTAAGCGTCTGTAACTGCAGCTCGACTTGCTCGCATTCCGAGCACACGTAGCCTTGCATACCATGTGAAGTCCACATCAACATGTTGCCACCGCATTCAGCACAGTGACCTCGATGATTTGCTCTCTCCGCTTCATCGGCTCTGGCTTTCTCCTGAGAGCGGATTTGGTCAATTAATTCAGAATCTAACTTGTGAAAGTATTCTTCTTCGTTAGCTCTGAAATCTTCCCGAGGATGCTTTGCTGACATAGGACCTCCTATCAGCGAGGTTAAACCTGCTATCCTCTAGTAAGGGGTCTATCGTCAGTTTTAAAAAAAACTTTCGTACTTTCTTTATAAATAAGTAGTTACAGTAGGTTACGATTCAGTCGCGCCCCGGCTCTGGGGCCGTGTGACTGCCGATTTGTGCGATTTGGACCACCCTAAACAGGAAACTATTTGTTCGGGCACCAGCCGGTTTTGAGACGGAGAGCGTTACCCACGACAAAAAGACTCGATAGACCCATAGCTGCACCAGCGAGCATAGGGGACAGGCGACCTAACGCTGCAGCAGGGATCAAGATGGCATTATAGGCAAAAGCCCAAAATAGATTTTCTTTGATGTTGCGGAAAGTCGCACGTGAGAGTTGCATGGCTTCGGTGATCTTAGTGACGGCGTTGTCGCGGATAATGACTCCAGCGACGGCCACGGCGGCTTCTGCTCCACTGCCCATCGCTAGACCGACGTCCGCTACCGCTAGGGCCGGCGCGTCGTTGATACCATCGCCTGCCATGGCAACGACGCGGCCTCCTGCTCGTAAGTCTTGAACGAGTGTTGCCTTGTCTTTAGGAGTCAAGGGAGCATGGAATGGAATATCGCCGACAGAGCGCGCAATCGCCGCGACTATATCGGCGCGATCTCCGCTAGCAATGATGCTCCTTACACCCAATCGCTTAAGCTGAGCGATCGCAGACGCCGCGTCAGGACGCAGATGATCTTTTATGGCAAACACGGCGAGCACAGATTTTTCATCACTTAATGCCACGGCATTGCTGAGATCGTTAGGACTCAGCAACGATTTGCTGTGCTGATAGTTATCGAAAGATTTGCAATGGTCCAGCGATCCAATCGTGAGATTACCGATACCGATGAATTTACCTGTCACACCGTAACCAGGTCGCTCCGTGACGTCTTGAGCGGCTAGGGACTTTTTCGATGAAAGTTCTGTATCGATAAAGCGCACCACTGCGGCAGCTACAGGATGTAGCGATCCTATCTCAAGAGCACGTGCCGCACTGAGAATCGTCGTCCGTGGGATGGACTGCATTACGATATGACAGCCGTCAACTTCCATTTGCCCAGTAGTCAACGTACCAGTCTTGTCGAATACCAAAGTGTCGACTTTGTGGAGCGTCTGTAGGCTCATAGCATCACGGATTAGGATGCCATGCTTAGCCGCTATGCCGGTCGCCGCCATGATAGCAACAGGAGTGGCTAAACCAAGCGTGCACGGACAGGCAACGACCAGCACGGCGACCGCTGGGCTTAGGCCGAGAGTGGCACTGCCCGTGACCACGGTCCATGCTAACCAGGTGAAGAGTGCGGTCAGCATCGCTGCTGGTACGAACCAAGAGGCAACTTGATCTGCGAGCCGCTGGATGGGGGCCTTACTATTTTGCGCAGCCTCAACGACCCCTACTATCCGCGCCAACTCCGTGTCGCTGCCCACACCAATTGCCTTGATGACTATGGGCCCAGATAGATTCAAGGTGCCCGCCATCACCTGTGTGCCCGGCTCAACTTTTGTAGGGATACTCTCTCCAGTCATCATGGCCGCGTTAACTGTGGAGTCACCACGCTCGCATACGCCATCAACGGGAATACGCTCACCGACACGTACTAACACAAAGTCGCCAGATTTTAGGAGAGCTGCAGCGACTGGAGTCACCGTTTCCTCACCATGAACATCGCACTGCCAAAGCTGGGCAGTTTCGGGTCGTAACTTGGCAAGCTGGCGCAAAGCCGTCGAGATTTGTTGCCGTGCTCTCTCCTCCAGAAACTTACCAAGCAGTACGAAGGCGATGATCACAGCGACGGACTCGTAGTAATAATGCGCATGACCGTCTAATTGGAGATAAACCGAATAGCAAAAGGCGACGCCAGTGCCCATGCTAACCAATGTGTCCATGCCCAAAGATCGCAGTCGGAGCTGCTTCGATGCGCGCAGGAAAAACCCACGCCCCGGCCCGACCATCAGCGCCAATGTCAACACAGCCTGCATATAAGCAGAACCTGGAAATGGCGGGAATATCATGGCTAATATAAAAACTGGTAGCGCTAGAGCAGCGGCTAGGGCCGCCATCCTCTTGGCCTCGTTGAGTTCACGTTGCTCGCGCTCTTCTAATTTATCTAAATGACCTGAGAGGTTAGCTTTATAACCAAGCGACCGGATCAATGCCGCTATCTCAGATGCCCGTGCGCTTGTGGTGACTACGGCGGTTTTGGTGGCGAAATTGACGGTAGCTGCGTTAACACGGAGGTCGGCTTGTAAGCCTTTTTCGATCCGTGCCGCACAACTCGTGCAGCTCATACCCTCAATGTCGAGCTGGAAGGAATTAAGGCCGTCGTCGCTCATACAGATCCCCCCTATCGGCTGCCTATCAACTTACGAGCTTAAATGTAATCCTGAAGTATTTGATTAAGATGAGTTTGGCCCCAAGACAGCTCTAACTCCAAAATAAATACTGGCACCCCCGTGTCTTTAAAGATCGCGGGGTCGCGCCAGTAGTCTTTAGCCGTGGTGAACAACGATCTGTGACTTACCGCTAGCTTGATCAGAGCCTCTTTAGGTATGGGTTGGTGGTCCTTAAGACTGAGGCTCTCACCGATTTTTAAACCCAAAGATGCAACGGCATCCCTAAGTTGTTGCGGTGCAGCTATGCCGCTGACTAAGGCTGCTGGAGTATGTAATTGGGGATCAAAGGGCACCTGACCACTCACACTCACGGTCGGTGCGCTCGTGATCATGCGCGTCTTCAATATGGGCGTGCCACGTCGGACTTGTGACTGAACTTTAGTCACCTGCATGGCGCTAGGAGCGGTTTCACTGCTCCGCGTAAATATGACGAGATCGGCCCGTCTAAGACCTTGGGCTGACTCGCGCGCTAGACCCAAGGGCAAGAGAGCGGGTAGGGGATGCGACGCGTCTAGGAGGACGATATCGAGATCACGCTCAAGCCTTAAGTGCTGAAAGCCGTCATCGAGGAGCCAATGTGTGGGCTGATAGTTTGGGAACTCGCGGAGAAAAATTGCGGCAGCGCGCACCCGGTCGGGACCTGCGATCACCGGCACTTCAGGTAGTTTTGCCGATTGCATGCGCGCTTCATCTGGGATCAAGGTGGTGTTTGAGGCTGGGCGCACGACCTGTCCAGAGCGCAGTACCAAACAATCCCCGGATTTGATAGGAGCACCGTAGCCTCGCGTGAGGATAGCTGGGCGAGCCCCTCGACCCAATAGTAGCTGCGCCATAGCCATAGTAACCGGGGATTTGCCAGTGCCGCCGACTGCTATGTTGCCGATAGACCAGGTTTTACCCGGCAACCGCGTACGCTTACCTAGACCCAGACGGTAGTAGAGCGCTCTGCAACCCACCGCAGCACGGAATATGAGACTTAGAGCCCACAGCAGCGGCAGCAGGATGGGTCTCAATCTAAACCTCCGCTCGCCGTCACATAGTCGCGGTAGCGTTGTTGGCGCAACAGCTCATCGTGGGAACCGACCATCGTCACGTGGCCGCCTTCGACAAACCAAACTTGATCGAAGGCACCAAGCCAGGTTAACCGATGAGTCACCGCAAGGAGGACGCGGTGGTCGCGTCGCGAGGCTTCGATGAGGCGCACGGTGATATCACGTTCACTCCGAGGGTCTACAGCTGCCGTCGCTTCGTCCAGTAACCACAAGGGGCGTCGTCTGAGTATAGCTCTGGCAATCACTAGGCGCTGGAGTTGTCCTCCAGAAATATTACTACCTATAGCTCTGAGCCTAGTCGTTAATCCATCCGGCCATGACTTGACTTCAGCCTCTATATTGACTGTGGCTAGCGCCTCCCAGATCGCGGGATCGGACGGGATCTCTTCCGGCTCAAGTCCGTAGATCAGGTTTTCTTTTAGGGTGTCATCGAATAGGAAAGGATCTTGGCTCACCATCGACACTTGGCTGGCAAAGTCGCTCCAGCGGCAATCGGCATCCCAACTGATGGGATGCGCCAGTCCTGACAAGGTTTTTAGTAAGGTAGATTTACCCGACCCACTAGGTCCGATGATCGCGACCGAGCGACCTGAGGTAAGCTCGAGGCCGCTGGCCTCGAAGCGACACTTCCCGTCCATGCCGGCTTTGATTGCTTTGAGTTTGATATTGGCGCTTAGTGGGCGCTTTTTGTTATCAGTAGCAGGGTCTGTTTCCTGCTCATGCTGGGCGTTGGCGATCATGGCTTCGAAGACGTTGACACTGCTAGCTAGAGCACCTCTGGTCTCATGATATCTGGCAAGTTGCTCGCCTATTTCTCTTAGGGGGCGCAAAAGTAGACCTAAGGCCACGAAAAACTGCAGCATCAGATCGGGTGTGAATTTACCTAGGTAGCCGTGACCTATGGCGTAGACCGCGCTAGCAAAAACACTAAACCCAAAAAATTCAAGCACCGGTGCAAATGCGGATCGCACCATGATCGAGCGGCGGATCATATGGTAATACGCACGGCTCACAGTGCGAAAACTGGCAGTCTCTACGGCCTCACCTTGCTGCGACCTGATGAAATCAAAGCGTGAGCGAAAATCAAGCAGCGACGCTGCAATTCTGGCGAGCTCGCGTTGGTAGATCTCGGCAAATTTAGCAATCCTCTTACCTGTACGTCCCATACCGAAGGCAATCAAAGGCGAAAGCACGCCGAGAACTAAGGCAGATGGCCAGTGAACGATACTCAAGATGACAAAACACCCACCGACGGCGACGCTGTCGCGGACCAAACTCGTCAAAATGTCGGTGAATCTACTTTGTAGTAGCATGACGTCGTTCATGATGAGGGACATCCATGCGCCTGCAGGTCTTTTGCAAATCTCAACGAACGGTAGTCCCAACAACGCACTGAATAGCCGTTCACGGTAATTTTTGGCCAAGTAGAGGGCTAAGCCTTGCTGATTCAATTGATAGAGGTAGCTGGCCAGAGCCTTAGTCAAACCCGCTAGGAGAATAGACGTGGGTACGACAACGGTGAGCGATTCGGTTGCGATGGTTATGTCTTTGAGTTGCGGAAACCAGGCTGCCGATTTCTCCGGTAGTAACTCAACCAGGGTGAATTGGCTAATGCCTTGGGATTGAAAAAGTGCCTTGATAAAGCCCTTTACCAAAAGTAACAGGAGTGCCTGTGAGGCCGACAGTATCAGAAGAGAAGCGCCGATCCCGACGATCCTATGACGCTGCGCGGCCAGTGGCTGCAAAAACAGCTCGCGAACAAGTTGGCGATGTTTCATGCAGGTTTAACCACAGCCTTCGGTATCTCGGGAAACCGCGGGGCTATGATATCTGCCGCATTTTGCGCCGCCATTCCCTGTAATTTGTTACGAATGTCCTCAAAGAGGAAACGCATCTCTTGATTGCGCTCACTATTGGTGAGCAGGGAGCTCACGCTAGCTGCGACGTCATGAATGGAGAATTCCTGAATAAACTCCGCGACGACACGCCTGCCCGCTATGAGGTTGACGAGGCTGACGTATGGCAGATGTACCATCCGCCGGGCAATTTCATAGGATAGCGAGCTCATGGTGTAAACCACCACCATCGGTGTGCCGAGCAGAGCGCACTCTAGCGTCGCTGTACCCGAGGCTACGACGGCTGCATCAGCAATAGCCATGATTTCTAAACTCATGCCACGTACGAAGCGAATGTTTTCCAGTTGCCACGATTCTACTTGGATATCGCCACCTGACTTAACGGGCGCTAAGTTTAACTCTTGCCCCATATACGACCTGACGACGTCAGCCACCAGAGGCATCGGGATATTAGGTGCCACCGGGATGACGAAAAGTGCGTCGGGTAATTGCGCCTTCAAGGTCTGATGCAAGCGCAGAATTGTCGGTAGATTGAGTAAAATTTCTGAATTCCGACTACCTGGTAGACAAGCCAGGATCTTCTTGTGAGCGGCGACACCAAAACTGTCGCGGCGCACGACGACCTTACTGATACGGTCCTTAAGTGGCGAACCGACATATTGGTAATTCACGCCCCGAGTTCGGAAGAACTCCTCCTCGAACGGCAGTATTCCCAACACCGTATCGACGTCGCGCTGTAGTTTTTCCACGCGATTGGCGCCCCATGCCCAGAGCTTGGGCGCGACGTATTGAAATACGGGTATCCGTCGCATCGTCAGTTGCTCAGCAAGCCTGAGATTAAAGCCTGGATTGTCAATCAAGACGGCAAAACTGGGGTGCATGCGATCGACGTAGGCTAAGATGCGTGATTCCAGCATCCTGAGTTGACCGATTTTTGCGAGGACTTCGCCGACTCCCATGACGCTCAGTTCTGCGATGGACGCAATGGGGCTGACCTTGGCCTTGGTCATTGCGGCGCCAGCAATACCAAAAGCTTGATGCCTCGGCAGTCGCTCGCGCAGGGCTGCCACGAGATCGGCGCCTAATAAGTCGCCAGAGTGCTCACCAGCTGCGATCAAATAGGTTTGGGTTCTATGACTCAGCGGCAGACTCCTCGTTCACTACTGCGCAAGAACTCCACAAAAATACGACGCTCTTCAGAACTATCGATGTCCGTTTCAATTTTTTTGATGGCGTCGTCGACAGTGAGGTTTTCACTGTAAAGCATCCTGTACATGGCCTTTAAATCACGCAGAGACTCAGCGGAGTAACCGGCGCGTCTCAGCCCTACGACATTAAGGCCAACTGGGGCTGCACGATCCCCCTGCACCATGCAGTACGGCGGCACATCTTGCACAACCATACTACCACCACCGATCATCACCCTTGTGCCAATACGACAAAATTGGTGAACAGCGGAGTGTCCTCCCACGAAGGCGCGGTCCTGGATGATCACGTGTCCACCAAGGGACACACCATTCACGAGCACGATGTTGTCGCCGATCTGACAATCATGCGCCACATGGGTGTAAACCATCAGCAGATTACGCCGACCGATCTTCGTGATACCACCGCCCGACTCGGAACCAATAGAGATGTTGGCATATTGCCGGATGGAATTTTCCTCGCCGACGATGAGTTCAGCGTCCTCGCCATGAAACTTTAAATCTTGTGGTACTACGCCGATTGTGGCGAATTGATAGATAACGCTGCGCGCACCGATGGTCGTGCGATTTTCAATGGTAACGTGCGAGGCAAGCTTCACGTTATCGCCTAATTGCACCTTGGGGCCAACGAAGCAAAAGGGACCGATCTCAACCCCACGACCTAGCTGCGCTCCCGGAGCCACCACGGCTGTTGGGTGTATAACCACCGGAGCATTTAGATCCGAGACCGGTATATCGAATAAGCTATTGTCTTTTTCCAACTTCGCACCCCAAGGGCAGTGTCACGACGACGGACACTCGTTGTGACTATTTGATGAATGCCGATAACTTGACCTCGACTACTGGTTGGCCATCAACAAGACATTTGGCCTCAAACCAGAAGAACGGAGCGCGCCGTTTAGTGACGCGGACATCATAGGTAACGACATCACCGGGGACTACGGGGCGGCGAAACCGCGCATGAGTCACCTCGGTCAGGAGGCATTGACTGAGGCCTCCATCGACATAGAGGTGGCCCAAAATGCCAGCTGCTTGGGCTATGCCCTCGATCAGCAAGACTCCTGGCACCACAGGGTTGCCCGGAAAATGTCCGGCCAGAAAAGGGTCTGACACCGATACGTTTTTAACGGCTAAAATCCGCTCATCGGGCACCAACTCTAGGACGCGGTCGACCAGCAGAAAAGGATAGCGATGGGGAATACACTTCTCGATGGCCTTAATGTCCATCGGCATGGGTGGAACTTCAACGTTCATGACCTAAGCCTCAACGGCGCCCCCCAGGGGGCGCATATAGTTATTTCTTTTTCTCTGCCTCTGGTTTGTCAGTTGCGGGCTTGCTCGCGGGCAGCTTGCCGTACTCACTGATAACCTCTTGGGTGAGATCAACTGGACTGTCCAGATAAAGTAGACCGGCGCTATTAGTTTCAAAGACTCCGGTGAGCTTTTTGCCCTTGGCGATTCTGTCAACCAGCTGAGCAACCTTCATGGCAATTTGCTGGGTCGCTTTTTGCTCTTTGCGCTTAATGTTTGCCTGAAACTCCATCTCCGCATTGCGCAGCGTCATAAACTTTTCCTGAAATTCCTGCTGCTTCTTCATGCGAGCATCTTCACTCAATAATGCCGCTTGATTCTTCCACTCGTTATTGAGCTTATCTAGCTCCTCTTTTTGTTTTCCGAGCTCGCTCTCTTTAGCCTTGATTTCGGCTTCAAGCTGGGCCCGGGCGGTCTTGCCCTCTTCGACGGTGAGGATAACCTGCTGCATGTCGACAACGCCGAACTTGACGCTGCCAGTGTCGGCCAATGCAGGGAGCGCATGGCCGCTGAGTGCCATGCCAACCGTCATACCAACTGCCATACCAATCGTCATTTTACCTGCAAGTGCCTTGAATGCTTTATTTAACTTCATAAATATCCTCCCGAGGAATCAGTATCCAATATAGAAGATGATTTGCATATCACCCAGTTTGCCATCTTGGATCGGATATGCCCATTCAAACCGAAAGGGGGCAATCGGTGTGATCCAACGGAACCCAAAGCCGACGTCTTGGTACATGCCATTAAGACTCAGCGGTTCACTGTCGTCATAAACACGTCCGATGTCGGTGAAGACTAGGGACTTGATGCCAGCCTCTGGAATAAGCGGCATAAAGTACTCGGCCTGGAAGACCAGCTTTTTGTCGCCACCCTTGTTGATCAGTGTGCGGCTGCCACCAGGTGATTGGAGGAGCGAAAACCTCGGGCCGATATCGAAGTAATCCCATCCCCGCATATCGTTAAATCCACCAAGACGGTAGCGATCTGCAAATGGGACGGGTGCCCCAAGGAGAGGGTAGATATAGGACACAAGTCCATGGAGTTTAAAGTAGGTCCGGTAGCTGTCGGTAAAATCAACCGGGAGATAGGCCGTGGCATCTGCCGAGGACTCCATGTAGCTCCAATCACCGCGCAGCAGGGGACCGCCGGTGAAATTTTGGCTGAGCGACACGTCTGATCCGGAGGTTGGGTCTAAATAGTTGTCCACATCTAGGCGCAGCAAGCTGAAGATCATGCTCGATACCACGCCTTGTTGGAGGAAGGCCGGCAACACATAGCTGTCTTGCTGATCACGCGTGATTTTTTGCAATTTATAAGTAGCGCGGGCCCGCACCAGCTCAAAGATTTGCCTGCCGACAAATACCGCGCCGCCGACGCGCCGCTCCTTGACCTGGCTTTCGTCTAGGTACCTTACCTGTGAGTTGCTGAAGAAGAGGTTGGTACCAGCACTCCACACACTATCGTTGACGTATGGGTCGGAGAACCCAAGATCAAGCGAGTAGTTATCCTGCCCGTTCCACTTGCCAGTGGCATTCGTCGCCCAGCCCTTACCGGACTGATTTTTTTCGTCATAGCGCCCCTGGCCGAACAACTGCGATCCAACCTGGCCGGTTGATGAGTTCGGCGTGTAGCCGACAGCGGCTTGCAATTGACCCGTGGGTTTCTCTTTGACTTTAATTTTTAGGTTGAGGAGATTTTGCTGCTCCTCGTCTCGCTCTTTGATGACCTGTACTTCTTCAAAAAAACCTAAACGACTGACATTGGCACGCGAGGTGTTGAGTTTAGTGCCACTGTAGAGCTCGCTATCAGCGACTTTAAGCTCACGTCTGATCACGTTATCGCGCGTCTTCGTATTGCCCGTAATCGTCATCTTGCCAAAGTAAATCTTCTCACCTTTGGAGATTTCGTAATTAAGGTGTACCAGACGCTTATCGCGATCAAAGGTCGTGCGTGGGTTGACGTCAGCATAGGCATATCCAAGGTCGCCGTACTTATCGCTCAGCGTCTCGATGTCTTTAGCAAACTTAGAATACCGAAATAACTCCCCTGGGTGGAGTTTCATCGCCGCGGTCAGCTCATCTTTGGTAAATAGCAAATCGCCGCTGACGTCGATCGAACCAACACTATATTGCAGTCCCTCTTCAACCTGAAAGGTCAGGCGGACGAAATCGCGATCGGCATCGAGGAATTGGAAGGGCTTAGACGTTTTTACCTCGGCAAAACCCTGATCACGATAGATGTATGCGAGATACTCTAGGTCACGCTTGACCATCTCCTCTTGATAGAGGGACGAAGAGCCCAATGCCGAAGCGCGGGTATATGGACGTGAGGCCATGCCAGGAGTGCCGCTAATCAGTTCATTGACGGAAAAGTAATGAGCGCCGAGAATTTCCACACTGCCGACAAGTAGCTTGCCACCCTCGTCGACGTGAAAGGTAAGCCCCACGTCGTTGGTCCCTTTAGGGTCCAGAGTGTAGGTGACGCGCGCAAGGTAGTAGCCCTTTTCTGCGTACTGCTTCTCAATCATCCTGACGTCAGCGGTGATCGTTGCCTCATTGACGATGGTGTATAGCTTGGTTTCGAGCTTATCTTTGATGTTGTCGTCGGAAACCTCTTTGTTGCCCTCGTAAGATATACTTGTGATTGCGGGCTTTTCCTTGACGTCGATGACAAGGATAATGCCACCGCTGCTACCTGGCTTTTGCAGAAAGCGCACACTGGAAAAGTAACCGAGGTCAAATAAGGTGCGAATGTCTGCCTGCACCGTCTGACGATTCAGGGCAGCCCCCTTGTGCGTCTTGAGCAGGCCAATAACAGCGTCGCTCTCGACCTTGGCATTCCCCTTGATCTGGACGTCCTCGATGATCGGGCCGTTGGCGACGGCGGTGGGCCGTGCATCGCTTGCTAAAACCTGTGCCGGGGCAGTGGTCGATGCTCCAGTGAGTGTCAGGACTGTCCCACAAAACGCCAAGGCCGCCAGTGTATGTAAACAATACATTGCTTGATGATTACATCTCACGAGTAACCACCTCCCTCAACCACACGTCCGTCTTCCATGACAACTTGAGCTGGGAGGCGCCTCGCCAGATCCAAATCATGAGTCACTAGGATCATGGTCACCTTATTGGCTACACAAACATTAATTAGCAGCTCTTGAATCTCACGACTGGTCTTTTGATCCAAGTTGCCCGTGGGCTCGTCAGCTAAAAGAATAGGGGGAGCCATGATCAAAGCTCTCGCAATCGCTACGCGTTGCTGCTCACCACCAGACAATTCACCCGGGCGATGCTGTAGCCTTGCACCGAGGCCGACTGCGGTCAAAAGCTTCGCAGCTCGCTCGGCCACGGCTGGTTTTGGAGCACCGGCGATGAGTCCAGGGAGCATGACGTTTTCAAGGGCAGAAAACTCTGCCAGCAGATTGTTCATCTGAAAGACAAATCCCACCGAGCCATTACGAAACTCGGAAGCGGCCTGATCGCTCATGCCTGATACATCGGTCCCGTTGAGGATCACCTGACCGGAAGTCGGTCTGTCCAGAGTGCCAATGATATGGAGCAGCGTACTTTTGCCAGCTCCTGATTTGCCGATGACAGCCACGACGCTGCCGTGGGGTATGCGCAGATCGACCCCACGCAGAGCCTCAACTTGCTCGTTACCAATTTTGTAAACTTTACGCACGTCGCGCAGCTCGACGCTGTAATTACCAACGTTGGCCGCGCCGTGCTCTATATTCTGATGTTGTTCAGACAAATAACACCTCAGTCGTGATCAGAGATAACGTAAACCCTGACCGGGATCCTGCCTTGCAGCTGTTAACGCTGGATAAGTCGACGCCAGCAGGCTGAAACCCCATGCGCACAAACAGATAACTCCATAATCAAGCCACAACCATCGACACGGTAGCGATCTGAGATGATAGACGCCCGCTGGCAACGGTATCAACGCAAAGCTTTTGATCAGCGCGCATACGGCTATCCCTATCACTAGGCCGAGCAGTATACCCACGGTGCCGATGGTAAATCCATGGGTCATGTAGAGGCGTGTGATGTCGCCGCGGTTCATACCCAAAGATCTTAGCAAACTGACTTGGCCCCGTTTATGAAACACGGTCATCATCATGGTGCCGCTGATGGAAAAAGCAGCGACGATCACGATCAGCATGAGGATGGACCCCATAGCAAACTTTTCCAACTTCAGTGCAAACAGCAGCGACGAATTCGCCTTTTCCCAGGTCAAGGGTATTAGGTCGCCGCAGTCCTTTGGTAAGGTACCGGCAACCTCTTCGTGACCGAAAAGGCGATGGACGGTCTTTTGCACGGCGAGCGGATCTTTAATATTAACCGCGATGCCGGATACGTATTCGTCCTGATCGAGTGATTCGTCGTAATCAGCCATGAATTTACGACCCTCAGCCAAACTCACGACGGCCCACCGCGCATCATAATTGAAAAGCCCGGTACGAAATTTACCGACTACGACGTAGCTGCGAGACACAGTGCCTCCAGCTAGGGCAGTACCGACGTTGCTCTGGGGAGAGAGCACCACAATTTCGTCACCAATGTCGGCTCCTAGCTGATCCGCGAGCTGCTGGCCCAGCATGATGCCGGGAACCTGTTTAGCCCCAGTCATGCCACCTACAGCTTGCAGAGAGCCGATGTCTTTCATATCGCCTTCGACCACAGAATTGCCAAAGCCCCATAGGTGACCTTGCCGCTGTGGATCGACGCCAAATAGCGTTGCTGAGGTCAAATGCGAGCGCTGTTTCAGGACGACGTCGGCCTCGGTGTAAGGTTCGATGGCCGTGGCTTCTGGTATCAGCTTTTCGAACGTAGCTACGGGATGGTTCTTAAGACCAAAACCAGCGACAGCATTACGGTTTAGTATTTCTAGGTTCGGTTGACCGCGTAGCATCTTACCGCGCAGATCTTGCTCAAAGCCCCCCATCACCGAGAGTACGATGATGAGCGCCGCCACGCCGATGGCAATACCGGCAATCGATACCGTGGTCATAACCGAAAGGCCTCCTCGTCTCCCTTTGACAACGAGGTTTCGCCACGCGATCCATAAGATGTAGAGTTTGGGTCGAGCCCGCCCTACGGTCATTTGATCTGCTTCCTTCACTGCAACCGTTCTGGAACCTAATAGGCAGTTACCATAGCGCAATGTGCCACCTATAACAGCCCAATTTTTAAGGTTTAGCATCGGCCATGGGGCGGCTCATGGCCTTTAAAATACCCGTGCCTTCAGTAATTAAAATTAATTATTTACATTTATATTTAATTAATATATCTAGTTAATATATATTTATTTTATCTGCCAGATTAATAATCATAACAAAATCCAATAATGATAGGGAACCAAGCCATGATGCGCCCCACCCCGACTAAGCTACAGATAGCAGCGGCCTTTTTAGTGATCGCTCTGGCCGCATGCGGCCGCGCCAATTCTAGTAGTCCGGCGCCCGCACCGACCCCCACGCCGACGGCGACCCCCAACAAAAAGACCAAGAAGATCAGCAATAACGGCAACACCAATAAGCCGACGCGGCCGCCTGTCAATGCACCGGATGCAACATCGCCGACGCCGCCTGTGAGCGACATCGGAGAAGCACCGGCCACAGTGGCGGCGACCAAGTCACTCTCGAGCGAGTACGCTAGCAGCTGTGCTGGCTGTCATGGGCACGACGGTAACGGCCGGATCGGCATTCGGAACAAGTCGCTCCAGGAGTACCGTAGTGCGGTACGCCAGGGGCGCGGCAGCATGTCGGCCTTCAGCGCTTCGCAGTATTCGGATGCGAGCCTCAAGAGTGACCACGCCGCTCTCGGTGGCACCAACTAATCTCAGGCTTGTCACTGGGCCCTATAGAGTTTAACTTACTGCCGCTGCAATATTTAACTGCAGTGGCCGATCCTGCGTAATATTCTGAACAGTCAGACCCATCCCTCACACTAGGGGAATCACGTGAACTTCCGGCTCCTCGCCATAGCGATGATTCTAATGTCGATGGCCTCCATTCAATTCGGAGCAGCCTTGGCTAAGAATCTCTTTCCGCTAGTCGGTGTAGCCGGTACCGCTATGGTGCGTAGCACTTTGGCCGCACTGCTGCTTATCACCGTGCGCCAACCGTGGAAGGGCGGACCCCTGACACGCGTCGCTGTTTCTGAGTTGGCTCTCTACGGCGGTGCCCTAGGGGCGATGAGTCTTTTCTTCTACCTCTCGCTGGCGCGGATTCCACTAGGCGTCAGTGTGGCCCTGCAATTCCTGGGACCACTCGGTGTGGCCGTCTGCTCGTCTCATCGGTTGACGGATTTGCTATGGGTAGGACTCGCTGCCGTTGGCATCTTCTTACTACTCTCGGCTAATGGTGATTTAGGCCCCCATCAGCACTTAGATCTGAAAGGTGTCACCTTTGCCCTGCTCGCGGCCATGTGCTGGGCTCTCTATATTTTCTTCGGGCAACGTGCAGGTAAGCACTTATCGGATGGACGCGCTTCAGCCCTGGGTCTTGTCATTGCGGCTCTCGTGATCATCCCATTCGGTATTCACCACGCTGGCACTGATTTAGGCAACAAAACGATTTGGCTCTATGCACCACTGGTCGCGGTGCTGTCGAGCGCGTTACCCTATTCGCTCGAAATGATGGCCATGACGCGCCTGCCGGCCAAGACTTTTGGTGTGATGATGAGTTTTGAGCCCGCGTTTGCTGCAATTCTCGGCCACTTCATGTTGCACGAGGATCTGCACTGGCAACAATGGCTATCGATTGGTCTGATCATAGCGGCATCGATTGGCAGTATTGTGTCTGAGGGACCCGCCGCTAAGGCTGCCACTGCCTGATTGTCACTAGTCACGATCTTTACGATGGCATAAACCAGTGTACCGACCAGACTCCGAGAGATGCTGCGAGGCAGTAAAAGCCGAATAGATGCCAGCGACCATGCTCAAGCCAGCTTGATAACCAACGCAGTGCAGCTAGTCCAGCCAGGAAGCTGAAGAACATACCGGTGATCCCTGGAGTGAATAAACTGAAGTCTACTTGGACGACACCGGTAGCTGCATTGGCTTTGAGCAGGCGGTGAATTTGCAGAGCGAGTACCGGTGGCGTTAACACCACTGCCAGGGCAAAGCTAAACGTTTCGGCCTGATCGCGTGCCAGTCGTTGCAATAGTCCGGCAGAAATAGTGGCACCTGAGCGCGAGAATCCGCGAAAAGGCAAGCACAGACCTTGGACGATGCCGATGACGGCTGCACTCCGATCTGATAGTGGTCGCGGGGTGACGTTTGCCATGCTCGGTCGCCTAATCGCAAAACCGGCGATGATGATTATCAATGCAGCAGCGGTAAGGCTGCAAGCGATGAGAGGCAGGTTTTTAAAGAGATGCTCAATTTCGGCATCTGGCTGAGCACTGAGTATAATTTTTTCAATCACGAACTTTAACCCGAGTCCAATGACTCCGGTAAAGCCCGTCGCAATGACGATGTAGCGCAGGTAATCAAGGCTAGTTTTTAGCCCAGCCTGCCAAAGTGCGCGCCATTTCGGCCAGAAAAATAAAATGACGGCGAACATTGTTCCCGTGTGCAGCATAACCAAAAGGAAGGTCATAGCTGGGGCGCTTGGGTCTAATCCCATGAGTTTTTCGGCAACGATCACGTGCGCCGAACTGGACACTGGAAGTAGCTCGGCCAGACCCTGTACTACAGCTAGAAGGACAATCTGAAGAAAGCTAGGCTGCATCGCAACTCTCTCGTGCTGGTAAAAAGTGGCTAATGCTTCAAAGGCTACGGGTAGCCCGTGCGACGGTCAAGCGTAACTGCCAAAAAAAGGAGGGCGCCAGGATCCGTTGAAGATCCCGGCGCGGGGTGCAGGGGTTACCGCGGACGGCAACCTGTCTACTGCGGAACTGGGGTTGGTCTATCCGGACATGAGAACTATGCCGGCCTGCCCAAACCACAAGTAGGAAGAGTGTCCACTAAGGCTAACTTCCGTCCTTGTCTTCATTTGAGTCGTGCTGTGCATGAATTCTTGCATGGGGTAGGTTTCCGATTTTGTCTGCGCTTTCCATGGCCCTTGCGCTTTAGACAAAAAGGCTTCGGAGACCTTGCCAAAAAGCTTTAGAAAAAATTGCGACGACGCATACAATAAATAATGATAATAATATTTTAGGATTTGTCTGGCGGGCGACTTGTCGGGCCCGGCGCGAAGATCCGATGCTACGCAAAAACTGATTTCGGCGGCTGAGACAATCGTGGCATTAGGCACTGGCCAGAGCGCGACGGAGCAACTCTTGACCCTCATCGTGCTTGCCGGCGCTGAGATAGGCTTGGCCTAGAGCCATCATTAGGGTCTGGTGTTCACCAATGACCTCTAGAGCGCGATTTAGCACCGCAATGGCCGTAGATTGCCTGGCAAGTTGACCGCATGTCTGCGCCAGGGCGATGATGGCTGCGGGTATCTGATGGCGTACGACGCATTTTTCCAACCAAACCACAGCCTCATCAAGAAGACCAAGACGCCTGAAGACCATAGCGATGCCTAACATGGTATCGGCATCACCCTCTTTGTGAGTGAGTGCGCGGCGGAAATGCGTTAAGGCAGCCTCGTTGTCATGGGTCTGCCAATAAGTTTGAGCCATGCCGCGGAGACAGAGAAAGTTGTGATCGTTCAGTAGAAGTCCTTCTTGAAACGATTCCAATGCTCGGTCGTAATCGCGCGCTGCAACGTGAGCATCTCCGCGTAATCTAAAGATTTCAGCACGTTCATGAGGTGTCACAACATCAAGTAGGAGTGCCTCTTCTATTTGAACAAAGGCCTCGATCAGCGCTCCTCTCTTGATCAGCATTTCAATGGCTGCGACCAGAGATTGTGGCGATCTAGCGTCGGTCGGTTGGCGGCCATAAGTGGCGATGATTTCCTCTATTTCGGTGATAAAACGTGGACCGACGGTCTGTAAATGGTGGCGCACCCGCACATGCTCAATGAGTTGCGCGCGCCTTACTGCGAGTAGTTTAGGTTCTACCACAAGTTCTTGAATTTGAGCCGCAATCAGAGGGCCAGATGGATCGGCATAGCTTAACCCCTGTGGTGCAACTAGCTCGGCAGCAACTGTACCAGCCCCGACAAGTGGCATGATCCCAACGGCCATACCTTCGAGCAAAGCAAGCGGCAAGTCCTGACGCGTGTCATCAGCGGCGACCTTAGGATGGAACATCAGGTCGACCGCTGAGTACAGGTCTAGCAGGAAAGGTTCCGGATCCTGGTGGAGGAAAAACACCTGTTTGCCTAAACCTAGATCGTGCGCCAGATATTTGTAGTCCATAGCGGCGCTCCCTTGGCCAACAAAAATCAGTTTCAATCGTGAGGCTATCCCGCCGATTTGACCCTGAAGTAGGTGGAGCGCTTTGATGAGCTGTTCACCTTGGCATTCAGGCACAAGGTCGTGCTGCAGTAGCATGACCACATCATCAGCTTTCAGTCCGACGTAATCGCGGAACTTACGCCGCCCATCCACAGAAAATCTGAATTTATGGGTGTCAATGACTGGTGGAAGCACCGTTACTTTTTCCGGAGCTACATGTTCAAGCAGTAGCGTACTTCGTGCCATTTGTGTTGTGGCCCAGAAGTGACATGCCTTACCCGTAACGTCAAATTTGATGGCTTTGAGGTTTGCGTATTGCTCGTAAAGATAGGGAGTATATTCATTGACTACCACAGCCAGCGGGACGCCGTATCTGCGCGCTGCTCGTAGTGCCTGAAAGGTTGCTAGGCGTGAAGTTTCCACGCCAATGATCATGTCCATGTGACTGAGCTCTTCCTCAAGGCCGCGCATGAACCCTGGCATTTCTGTTATGTTTTCAAATAGTCTAAGGCGCATCCCCGTACTGTGCAGGGTAATAAGCCTCTCACTATGATGAGCGTAGATGCAGGTGTCAAAAGCGTCTTTGAGCGGCTCAAAAATGCTGAGGAAGCGAGGTTCGAAGGACCCCCCATAGACGATGCCAACGCGGATTTTTTTCGTCATAAAATGATCTCTCTAATGACTCAAGACACGAACCGGTTTTGCTGAAACCTCTGAGCTAGGTAAACTTTTGACCGCAAATCTCTGCCTGAATGGTGCGCCTAAATCTAAACTTTCGATGGAAACACCAAAGCTAAGCTCGGATGTATACATCGTCTTTCCCGCGCGGACGTTGAAGTAAACGTGTTTTTCCTCGCCCGAAGCAAGCTCCTCAATTTCAACGGAATCGTTAATAAGGCTTAATTGGTAGCCTGATAGGTTGACCAATTTCACGTTTAGATTTGCCGCATCGATGGCGCCCTCGTTGCGGACGTCAAGGCGAATTCTGGCAGCTTCTCTTGGTTCTAGGACGCTACTTATGTGCCCGTTTTTATCGTCAACAAGAGTCGCCAGGACAGATACCTGCGCCGTTGGTTTTTCATCCACTTGAACGACAAAATCTGAGCTGACGCCGCTGATCGGCCAGGCATCCGTGGCCACTCCGATCCTGAGGGCTAGCGGCCCGGCTGGGAATTGTGTGGGTACGGTAATTTGAATGACGCCTTTTTTGGTCGATTTTGGCGCTATATCTCCGATTAAAGTCTCACGCGTGTCAATGCCGGCAATATCAGAGCGCACAAAGATCGAAACGCGGTCCACCTGGACGTCTTCCGTGTTAAAAACGGACCAGGCGATATTGACGGTATCTCCCGGCGTGACCGAGCCGCTGTTATTGTTGCTGAGGAGCAGTTTTAAATTAGGAGCGATAGCCGGGCTTAGATGATCAGGCTTGGACCATTTAAGACGAAATTTATCCATCAGCCAGCTGGCCACCTCTTTGTCATTGCGGGTCGTCACATCACGTATCACTGGACCAATGAGTCCCATCCAGTGCGAGGCTCTAGCTCCACTCTTTGGTAGGTGATCACCGTAAGTTTCGTGAATTCGATCGAAAATCTTTAGGGCAAGCTCTGCCTCTCGATCTTGGTATTTTGGAGTGAGCTCAAACTCATCCCGTGGTGTTGATGGTGATAGATAATAAGACTTTCTTACCGGTTGACGCTGCGTCAGAGGGGAATAATTTTCGCTCTTATCTAAATGGTTTTTCAGAAATCGTTCGTTGCGATAACGGCCTGTGCCGAGGAGGTTGTCGTTTTGATCCAGTTTTGCGACAGGTTGCAACCAAATATCGGGAAGGATTCCCACATTCTGAATCGATCTACCTGCCGGGGTGTAATAACGGGCAATGGTCAGTTTCAAAGCACGTTCGCCGGGTAACTCAAATACGGTCTGTACAGACCCTTTACCAAAGCTAGGTTGGCCCAGGATAATAGCGCGCTGATGATCCTGTAAGGCACCTGCGACAATTTCGCTAGCCGAAGCCGAATCGCCGTCAATGAGGACTACCATCGGGAACCCGACCTCATCAAAACCGCTTCCGGCCGTTTCGACTTCGTCGTGACGCCCCTTGGTGGATACTATGACGCCTGACTCAAGAAATAGGTCGGCTACTTGCACGGCCTGGTCGAGTAACCCGCCCGGATTAGCCCTTAGGTCGAGAATCACACCATGTAAATTGCCGTTATGCTTGAGTTTGAATTTCTTAATCGCCGTGAGCACTTCTCGGGCTGTGCGGCTAGCAAAAGTTTCCACCGTTAGGTGGAGTACGTTGAGGCCCTGTTGGTTGATCTCTTTCACTGAAACGGAGTCGACGTGAATTACTTCTCGCTTAAGAGAAATCTCAGACGGCGCCGAAGCTCCCGGCCTAAGCAGTGAGAGCTGTACCCGAGATCCTGGTTCACCACGCATGTACTCAACTAGATCGTCCAGCGAGAACCCATAGGTGAAAACACCACCGATGCTGAGTATGCGATCGTTCCGCTTGATACCAGCGCGCTGTGCGGGGCTATGAGGAAGGGGTTTGATAACCGTCAGGAGGTGATCACGAATGCCAACTAACACTCCTAATCCACCAAAAGTTCCCTCGGTGCCCTGCCTAAGTTCTCGGTAAGCCTCTGGGCCTAGTAGCGCACTGTGTGCATCCAATTCGGCGAGCATAGCGTTGAGCAGCGCGACGGCACCTGGAGGATTTTTCTCTGGAACTTCTCCGTACGTTAATTCGATCCCGGAATCATCGATGATCCGAGCCATGGCTACGAGCACATCAACTACTTCCGCATAACTGGTCGCTCTCTTAAGCGGGAAGAACTGTTTCTCGCCATCATCGACCTGCAACCAGACGGCACCCGGGCTGCTACCGACTTTGACTCGCGGACTTGAAGCTATAGCGCTAAGGGCGCGCTCGATGATCTCCCGATTTTCGACGCGTTCAGGGTCGACGTAATAACCCTGAATGATGGATAGGATGGAATCGGTAATGATGCTTTGATTTTTGTCGCCGGCCGAGGGCAACCGCGGCGACTGCTGATAAGCGCGCTCGGTATTTGTCTGCAGGCGCGCCCCAAATTGGCCTAGGCCAAGACGCAGGCTTAAACTCGCTACGCCAGCAAAAATCGCAGCAGTTACGGTGACAAGCACAATTGGTGCCCGACGTTTGCGGCGGCTTTGATCGTTTAGTTGTGGTGGTTTGGTAAGCATAGTTTGCCTATCGACAGAATGGGTGGGCAGCATTAGCGCGGCAAAAAATTCATCGTTGGCAGGTTTGCGTTTTCAGATATTGGTAAACTCATAAAGGTTTTGCATTGCTCTGATATAATTGACAATTGTTTGGTTTATTGTCCCCGCCTGAGGAAACATTTTTTAAATTTTTAAATTTTTTTGCCGAAAAGCATACAAAGGGCGCGCACACGGCGCCGTTTGAAGTCACGAAACCATTGGGCTTCATGGTCTACGGGGTGATCAGTGCAAATCAGTCGCAGCTGGAAATCGCTACTTCTCGGGCTAGGTCTTCTGGCGGGCTATGCTCGTTCCCCGGTTGTGGCCGCACCTGCAGAGATAGTGGATATAAGAGATCTAGAGGTCCGGGTCTGGACTGCTGACGAATCAAAAATACCAGGATTAGAGCGCGAAGTTACCCACCTGATGCAGGTCAATGCTAAGTCAGTTCCTGCGCATCACATGTTGAGCCACATCTTTGTCCGCATCTTTAGCAACGATCCGAGTGATATTTACATGTTGAGACAGGCTGCCGACCTCGCGCAGCAGGCGGTGGATTTAGCGCCTCAGGATCCGGCTGGTTATACGGCGCTCGCCGATATTTTAGATCTGATGGGGAATACTGACGGCGCTCTGAAACTACTGAAAAACGCGGAATCGCGAGGTATCAAACCTAACTGGCGCTTTGCGTTCACGAGAGCGAGGCTGAGTGCTGACAGCGGCACGACAACCAAAGTACTCGATCTACTCGGCCAGGCTTTATCCTATCAAGACGCGTTGCCGGATATCGTCGTACCTTATGTAGTTGCCGTATTGCATGCTGACGCACAGCCGGACGAACTGATTGCGCAGTTAAAATCCTGGAATAAGCATTATCCTTCACAGCTTTTCGATCTCACTTTAGCGATAACTTATTCCGAACAGGGTGCCGTGAAGCAAGCGCATGCCATCTACGAGGCTATGCTGAAGACCAATCCGAAAAACATTGAGGCCAGAATTAACAACGCCATCCTACTGTACCGTGATCTTCAGCAGCCTAGGAAAGCTGTAGTTCAGCTGGAGCAGTTGCTCAGCGATCCCTTGGCAGATCTCACACCGTCCCTACGATCGACAGTAGTCAGTCATCTTGGCGCAGCTTTTGTTGGTGCCAAGAGCTGGGACAAAGCACGCCGCTCCTTTATCGGCGCGATGGATTTGGAGACTGAGCGTCAACAACAGCTGACAGAATTCATAGGTAAAACCTACAAGAGCGCTAACGCTCACGCTAATCTGGCGTCGCTTCTTGCGGAGCTAAGCGAGCATGCCGGTGGCGCAGGTCCACTCTACGCCATGCTAGGCGAGACTTTATCTGAGAGATTGAGTAAGCACGATGCAGCCATTAAAGCCTACACTGATGCCATAACGCTAGACCCAAGCCGCTCCGACTACTACACGGGGATGGGGCTTGCGCTGTACCGCAAGAAGTCCTATCTGGCGGCACTAAAAGTTTTCACGACGGCGTCAGAACTAGATCCTGGTGACGCGGTGCCGCGCTACAACCAAGCCTGTGTTCTTGCTCTTCTGGGGCGTGCTGAGGAGTCGCTGCAAATTCTAGCTGAGGCCATAGCATTAGATCCGCGGCTGGCCATGAGTGCTAAGACCGACCATGACTTTATCAGCATCGCGCATTCAGACAAGTTTCATCACGTTGTCGATACGACAACGCCAGGTCCGACATTCGATGTAGCTCACTAATCAGCGACGCGTAAAGTACGGCGGTATAGTAGGTGTTTCTCAGCCCGCTTTATATAATTTGGGATACCGTGGCTCCAGAACGAATCTGAGGGGTCAAACCGATCGGCGCTGAGGTGTTCAGTGACTTGATGCGATCCTACAATGAGTTTAATCGGTGTTGTCACATGATCGTACTCGTAAGGGGGCTTTTGCCAAGCGAAGCCACCACCGCCCACGTCCCAAGCAGCCTTGATGATCGCTAAGGTTAGCTCATAACTGCGTACTTTGCTTGGATCGATCACGTGAATCTGTAGGCCCTGGCATTCTTTGCCCTGCCATTTTTGTGAGGTGGGCTGGAAGCTGGCCTCGCGCAGATAAACGCCCGGAGGGTTACCAATCAGATCATGAACCCTATTGATAAAACCGATGCTGCTTGAAATGTACGGGGCTCCAATCAATTGGAACGGCAGTCCAGTCCCCCGTCCCTCGGACAAATTCGTCCCCTCAAGCATCACCGTGCCCGGATAGACATAAACCGGATCGGGTGTAGGAAGATTGGGTGATGTGAGCACCCAAGGTCGGGTGAGATGACACCAGTAAGTATGGGGTTCCCACTGTGTCATGGGCACCACGTCTAAAGATGCACCAATTTCATCATTGAAAAAACGGGCAGCCTCGGCCGCCGTCAGGCCGTGCCGCATGGGGATAGGAAACTCGCCGACGAATGAATGCGCATCATCATCGAGCACGCGGCCTTCTACGAGTTCGCCACCCACTGGGTTGGGGCGATCCAGAATGACGATATGTTTGCCGTCACGTTTAGCGGCGCGCAAGCACGCGGCGATCGTCGATTTCCACGTATAAATGCGACATCCAACGATCTGTAGGTCGATGATCAACGTGTCAAGGTCCCGCATCATGTCTGCGGTGGGTTGCCTGGTTTCAGAGTACAGACTATAAATGGGCAGTCCTGTAGGCTGATGACGGGCGTGTCCAGTTTCAATCATATTGTCCTGAACCACGCCTGCGAAGCCGTGTTGAGGCCCAAATAGAGCGACGAGGCGTCGCTGCAAAAGGTCACTTAGGACACGCCAGGCAGGTACAAAAGCCGTCGTCACTGAAGCCTGATTTGAAAGTAAGCCGCAACGGCCCCAGGAGGCCGCTAGCTTGGGATTACTAGCTATTACCTCGAGACCCGAGGATATCCCGCCAAGCGTCATGTGTGGTCACCCGTTCAGATTCACATCTTGATGTTCTTGATGAGTGCCGACAAACAACCTTCGATGTTGTTAGCCGAAACTGAGGCAAGTACCGTGTTCTTGTCAGTCGAGTGTTCACCGTGTCCAGTACAAGTGCCGTCGGCAAATTCGTCAACTTCAAGGTGATAATTAGATCCCTTGTAGACGTAGGTAAAGGTGTGGACCTTGAATAGTTTCGACCCTTCAGGACGGACGACAGCTTTCCAGTTCATCTTCGCGCGCTCCCTCGCAATGATCGCCAACAAGTAAAACCATGTTTCGTACCAGTATGCCAGATCGCGGCAAATTTGCCTGCTAACAAATGTAACTGGTGTTTACTTCACGACCCTAAGGCGTTGCTGGAGGCGTCTGTAATGGTCGGAAGCATCACCGGCGGCGTGTTTGCTAACCAAGAGGCTGTGCAAGCGTCGCACCTGCACTTCAGTCTGAGCTCGGGAGGCAGGGTTAGTGGTAACCGATACTTCTGCAGCTCTCGCCCGCGTCACACCACTCACCGGGGTGACTCCGGCAGCTATCGAGGAACTCATCAGAGCTAGAAAGGCGGTAAGCAAGGCAAAGACAGTGCGCATCGTGTGGTCTCCCGTTACGGACGCCCGCTGTGGGCAAGCTAACCACTACGACACGCTTGCGTTGCTTGAAGCTTTTCGTCAAATCCTCAAAAAACTTGAGATAAAAATTTAAAGCTATGAAATTAATGGTAAATTGGCTAGGCGACGCTGCTATGAGGATCTTTCTTGGCGTCTCTTTCACGCTGCCGGCGTTCGATAAACTCATAAAGAGCCCGCTCGTTTTTGTTATCAATCTGCACAATGCGCACGGCGATGCCCGGGCCAGTTTCGCTGGCCTGAGGGTCACCTGGAAACACGACCCGTGCCATTTTGCCATTAAAAAATATAGTGTTGCCGGGCTCGAGTTCGATCCAGATTTCCATGATACTGGCTGGAGTGAACGGAAAGCGTCCAGGCTTGTCGAAATCTAGGAAAAACCCCGTGTGCGAGATGTTACGCGTTGACATGTCGTACTTAACTTCAGCCCCAATGGATCCCATCACCACCTTCAGTGGTTCAGAAAATTTGATGCGTCCGTTTTTACGACTTTCTTTGCGAGCGGTCATTGAAACAACTCCGGCGCTAGTGCCCATCCGATGAGTCATCGGAAAGTCTAGCGCCGGAGTTGAGGGAGTGAATAAATTAACTAATAATATTGATTGCTTATGATTTAGCTTTACGCTTCTTTCCAGCCAATTCTTCGTCGATCACGCGCTTAAATTCAGCATAAGGCATGGCACCAGATAGGCGTCTACCGTTGATGAAGTAAGCTGGTGTCCCAGATACACCCAGAGCTACACCCGATTGGAAGTTGCGCTCGATCTTGGACTCGACGGCAGCTGGGTTGGCGACACATTTGTCGTATTTACCCTTATCTAGGCCGATCTTTTCGGCATAGGACTTAAGGTCAGCATCGGCAAGATTGCGCTGATTATCGAACAACATGGCATACATGTTCCAATACTTGCCCTGCTCTGCAGCGCATTTAGCACTGATGGCGGCGGGGCGTGCGCGGTCGTGGAAGCTGAGGGGAAAGTCGCGAACCGTCCAGCGAATCTTACCCTTGAACTCAGTGAGAATGCGCTTCATGTCGGGCTGCACGCGACTGCAGAATGGGCATTGAAACTCAGAGTATTCAACGATGGTGATAGCGCAGTCGTCTGCCTTGCAGCTAATCGGCTTGGTGTCACTAATCTCCGGGCCGTAACGCATGACATCATCGGCGGTCACTGGCACTGAGTAAATGGGCTCTTCGGGCTGAGGTGTGACGATCACCAAGTCACCCTTTTTGATGCCGGTCTCAATGATGGTATCGAGTAATTCACGGCGCCCCCGATCCATTAAATACTCACGCACCTGACGCTCTTGTTCCTTGCGGTCTAGCTTGGCCAGTGACGGGTGATCTTTGAATTTCTCTAGCGTCTCCTGTAGCTCACGTTCACTTACCTTGAGGTTCTTGTCCTCATAGGCCTTTTTAGATTCGGCAACCGACTTGCCCGTCTCCTTGGCGCGTTGCTGCCAGAAGTGGTCGATGTACTGCTCTTTAGCCAAGCGCTCGACTAGGTCGTAGCGCTTCTTGTCGAGGTCGTAAAAGGAGGCCTGATCCTGTTTATATAGCTCATCCAGCGTCGTAACCTTGCCATTGATTTTGAAAGCCGCTTGGCCCTTGTCATCCGCGCGAGCAGCCGATCCGGCCAGTAGAAGCCCAGCCAGAAAATACGTCGCGACGGTCCGACCCGCTCTCTCTACGCGTCCTGCCTTGATCTTGATCAACATTAGCATCCTACTCCCGTCGAAAAAGTGCAGCCAAATTAGGCTTGTGCTTGGAAAGATCCATCATAGGTCACATTTTTTACCTTTGTCCACCATTCAGCCGGTGCAGCAAGGGCAACCATCAGCTCAGCCTTAACCAGCTGATGTTATGGCAAACTACAACTTTTTGATGAATTTTTCCTAAACTTCGCTGGGCATCCGCCGATGACTCGTTTGGTCGATACAATTGGCAGGGAGCCAAGACGCATGAAAAAAATTAAGTTGTTCGTGAGCTTAGCTGTGATCACCTTCAGTCTCGGTAGCGGTCACGCAAAGGCGACCGGCGGTTGCGTTCAGTTCCCCGAGCAGGCAGAGGCGCCGGTTGTCCAAGCCTGCGAAGGTGAGACCCACTACACTTTCAATGTGGCCGGTCGTGAGACCAGTTATGCCAAGGACAGTTATCGTGCGCGTCTCGCGCGGGTGCTGAACGACTGGTTCGCGTCTAAAGGATTGGCGCTGCCGCCCGAGGGTGAGGTCGAATTTTGGCTGGCTGTTCCAGAGACCAATCCCGCAGCCACCCAAGCTCGGGCTGCTTTTTATTGGAGCGGTGGAGCTGTTGTAGCCTATCTGCCTTTAGTTCCGGACAGCTGGAAGCTCACGGACAGGCAGGTGGCAGTACTGGACAGTGAGCAGCGCTATCCTGGCAGCTATGGTCACCGACCTGGTACTCTGCTTGTCCACGTGCAAGAAGATGTTCCGCATGCCGCGGTGGTGGACTTTCTCGCAGAACACGGTGTCGATGACCCACGCGCCCTAGGCAAAGATCGCTACGTTTATGAAGTGGATCCATTTTTAGAGCTTCATGCTAAAAGCGCGGTTGAAACCCACCCGCAAGCCAAGCAGCTGATTAAAAACATTAGCGTCAACTCGGTTGTTGAATGGGTGGCGATGCGCCAAAGGGCATTTGCATTTTCCCTGCCAAGCTCTTAAAAATATAGGGAACCCACGGAGCATACTTTGGCAGATTCAAACAATACCGACGCGCATCCGAAAACTAGCAATCGCCTGGTCTGGATGGACATGGAGATGACCGGTCTCGATCCAGACACCGATAGTATCATCGAGATTGCTACTCTAATCACCGATAGCGAACTCAACGTCATTGCTGAGGGACCTGAACTGGCCATTCACCAACCGGCGGACCGGTTTGCCCGGATGGATGCATGGAATCAGGAACACCATACTAAGTCCGGACTTTGGGCCAAGGTGCAAGCATCCACGGTGACTATCGCTCAGGCGGAAGTCGCAACGCTCGATTTTATTCGCAAGCACTGTGGTGAGCGCGAGAGTCCCCTGTGCGGTAACTCCATTTGGCAGGATCGCCGCTTTCTCGTACGCTACATGCCCAAGTTAGATGCTTACTTGCATTACCGTATCCTCGACGTCAGTACGATCAAAGAGCTAGCCAGCCGTTGGTATCCAGGCAGCAAGTTCAAAAAACCCAAGGGAGCTCACAGAGCTCTGGACGATGTCAAAGAGAGCCTCGACGAGCTTCGCTACTACAGGACTCATCTTTTTAAACCCAAGGTCGAGGGCTGATTCTGTGACGATCATCTCCTGTGGCACCACTGAAGTTCACTGGTTGCCACCGGATTTTGCACTCACTGATGCCACACTGGGCCAATGGCTGATCGCGGATGAATGGGCGCGGGCTCAAGGATTCAAATCTGAGAGACGACGATCGGAGTTTCTGCGTAGTCGTTATCTCGTGCGCAAACTTACTGGCAGTCGCGATCCTCTGCCGGCCGATGGGCACGGTAATCCGTCGTGGCCAGAGCCATGGGTTGGGTCTATCACGCATAAGGATGGCTTTGTTGGAGTGGCTATAGTGCCGCGCACTCAATGGCTTAGCGTCGGCATCGATGTTGAAGATCCCAAACGTATGAAAGCGGAATTTGCTGGCAAGATCCTTAGCGCGAGTGAGAATCAGTGGCTACGAGAGCGATGCGACGCAACTCAAGTAGCGTTTAACCTCGCGCTAACTTGCTGCTTTAGTTTTAAAGAGTCTATTTACAAGGCGATCTACCCGCTTGGACTTAAGCCATTCTATTTTCACGATGCCAGGATCGAAGATTTGACGGCAGCCAATGCAACTGGTGATCTTTGGTCAGGTCGCATCACGGCGGAGTTAATGATTGACGCATCACCGGGCACGCCGCGGGGCACGCGGCTGCAAGGTGATTTTTGCCTACTGCAGGAGCGTGATCGTCACTTCATCTTAACGGCATTGAGCATCGGTCGCGGTAATTGAGTTTTACCAAGCTCAGGTGGTGGTACTGGTAACGACATGACCGGATGTCTTCCCTGTAATAGTAAGACTGAATAGTACCAGGGCAGATAACGGCGGCAGCTAGCAAACGGCCAACTATGGGCGTCCCAAAGTGGTACAAGTTTGCGAGCACCGCAATGGGCGGAACTGGGATCTCTGTCGCGGAAGTAGGCCATACTTTTGCGCTCCTTCTCTGACGCGGATTCATACAAACGATATGTTTTGGCTGCTATTTTAAGCATATGTAAACTAGGCGACCGAGGCAAGACACAGCCTAAAAGTTCACCGAATCTTTAAAAATATTCTGCGACCCAAATGCAAATTCTGTTAGAATAGAGTTACAGAACCGGCCAAGTGGCAGTTCTGATGGGCTAGATGCCTAGGAAAGGAGGTGATGCTGTTGGATACGTTAAGTCATTATCCCAGTAGCACGGAGGTAAGTGTCTGTTAGCAATTGCTGACGGAGCATTTATCTTCATGCGGACCGGCACCTCCTTTCGACACAATGTGATTAAGGGTGCCGGTTTTTTTGCGCCCAAAACCTGTCAAAACTTTTGACAGTCATCGCTGCTATGCGCAACTAATCATTTTATGTTTATCTTAAAAAACCAAAGATATTCGGCGTCTCGCGACTTCTCGTAGCTTCTTAAGTCATGGAGCGAAGATTGCAGCGTCCCAAGTAGTAGCGACGACTCGTGGTCGTGCTTCCTGCTGCTACTGTCCCTGCGGAGTTGTAGTTGATGTCGCTGAAGCTGTCGTATCCGGCTGTTATTGCCTTTATCTCAATTGCGTTCACTGCCAATCTAGCGCGTGCCGAGACGTTGTCTCTGCCGGTGGTTGAAGTGACAACTCTAGCTAAAGCCGTTGGTGATCCTCGCGCGAAAAGCCTTGAGAGTCGTGATATCTCGTTAATCTCCGTTCGTGCTCATGCCCCGCGGCAGCATACACCGACACGTGTACTGATCGAAGGTGGCCTGCATGGCAACGAGACTGCGACGACGGAATTTGTGCAATGGATCACAAGGCGGCTAGCACGTGGCGAAGGGCCATTGATCCCTTTTCTGACTAACGGTGTGCAATTTGATCTGTTGCCAGCGGCAAATCCCGATGGTGGCGTTCAGGGACAACGGAGTAACAGTCGCGGTGTTAATTTAAATCGTAATTTTGGCGTGCTTTGGGGCCTGAGTCGGGAAAATCCTGGTAGTGCAAGCTTTAGCGAGCCAGAGACTAGGGCAATACGCAAGCTATTCCAGAACCGTTCTTATACTGTTGCTATCGATGTGCACGGGTATATCAATTGGGTAGTCACTCCCTCGGCACCGAGTCAGCTGAAGGCAACCGGTTACGAGCCCAATCAGGCTAAACTTGCAGCCTACGCTGGTTGGCGCCAGGCCCTGCTCGCACAAAGCGTGCTTTTACCAGGCTATGAGGTAAAAACCGGTGCGGAGCTAGGTGATGGCGGAGCCTTTGAAGACTGGGCATTTTGGGGCCAAGGTACGCTTGCTTATTGTCTGGAGATCGAAGATCCCGATGCCGTAACGACGACCCAAACCGCCCGGGAAGAGCTTTTCAAACGCTATGAAAGATTCATAGCTAAAAGTGTGAAAGCCGCTGTGGTCATCGCTCGTGAATCAGGTTTGACCACGACACTCGCAGCCAAACAAGGGCGATAACGGATCAGGAGCTTTCGTGCCTTAACGGCGCCGCTTCTCTTGATTGCGTACGTATTCAAGGAAGGCAGCCTTGTCATCCATCCAGGCAGTCCCAGTCTGCAGTCTGCCACCGCCTTGTCCACGGCCGTTTCCGCCTCCGGGGCGGCCACCACCATGAGCACCATTGCGCCCCCCGCCCTGACCATGTCTGGGGTTGGAGAACTGGGCGTTAAAGTTGCGATGACCGCCGTTACCGTTGTTACTACTATTGGGCGAAGCCTGACCGCGCATAGCGGATTTGCGCTCGATAATTTCCCAGGCTCGTAAAGTCGCCCCTTCTGCCAGGAGCTCTTGAACCAGGGCCTCTAGCGGCACACCTTCGTCTTGAGCTGAATGCAGGAGCTTCGAATGAAGCTGGCGCGAAAGTTTCACGGTTAAGGTCAGATCGCGTGGCACTAACGGGGCGCCCTGGGCTAGGGCAACGGCCTGTTCATCGGCTAATTGATCCGGGTCAACCGTGGGTTGTTCGCTCACAGGGGCTTCGCTAGTGTCTTTGCGCGCAGCTACCGAAGTGCTGCGGCGCGGCTTCTTCACTCGTTCCATGAATGCCGATCTCTCGTGCGGTTAGGTCAGACGATTAAACGTGACTACGCGGGTGTGTAGTTTGAAGAGATGATCTGCCTCAACTCCCCCATGAGAGTCAAGGCGATTTGCAGCGTGGACTCTCCCCGGTTAGACTGCTATTCTCGTTAAAAACGCACCAATATTAAGAGGTTCGCGTGGTTCCTCGGGATACTGGCAAAGCTCTCCAGTGGCTGCTAGCAGCGGTAATTTCCGGCCTTGGCACCCATGCCCGCGCCGGGACGGAGCTCGTGCTGGCCTGGGAAGCTGAACCCCGCAGTCTAGACCCAAGGTATGCGGTCGATGCTAATAGCCAGTATTTAGAGGACCTACTCCATTGTGCGCTCATAAACTTTGACCGCGATGGGCAAATCACCCCAGGATTAGCCGCGTCCTGGCAGTGGACGACCCCTACGACTTTGCAGTTGCATTTGCGCGAACACATCCGATTTGCCGATGGTCAGGAGGTTGGCCCCAAAGATGTGGTGGCTACGTTTCAGCATTTTTTGAAGCATGACAGCAAGGCTCCGCGACGCGCCGCGTTTAAGAATCTACAGAGCGTTACAGCCACCTCGGAGCGGACTGTGACGATGACGCTGGACAGTCCAGACGCGAGTTTTGTCGCAAACCTAGCGGTCGGTGTGTTGCCGGCCGCCTTTGCCGATGGGCCAGTGATCACAGAGAAAACTCCCGTGGGTGGATGCGGTCCCTTTCAGCTAGTGAGCGCCAACTCACAGGCTACCGTGCTCAAGCCAAATCCGCACTGGGGCTTTGGACCGCCACCCAGCCTCTCAGCTGTCGTGATCAAAATCGTCAAGGACGAAAATACGCGGTACGCCAAGCTTATCGCGGGCGAGCTAGACTTAGTCCAAAACAGTATCAGTCGCGACAAATTAAAAGTTCTGGCGCGGGAGCGACCAGATCTAAAGGTCTACCATCGGCCAGGTCTCAGTACCTCTTATTTAGGTTTCAATGTGAGGAACGCGACGCTCGCAAATCGGCTAGTCAGACGCGCCATTGCTCATGCGATCGATAAGGAGAAAATCATAAAATACGTACTAAACGGCATGGCGCTGAATGCTGACACCTTGATTACCGACTCGAGTCCCTTTCATGCATCAGGTCTCTCAGTCCCGTCTTACGATCCAGTCCAGGCGCGACTCCTACTGGATCAAGCGGGTTTTACCCAAACGGGGGAAAAACCACGCCTAACGCTCAGCTACAAAACCACAACGGATCAGACGCGGATTGTTGTGGCTAAGGCGATAGCCGCCGATCTGCGCCGCGTTGGTATTGCTACTAAAGTGGAGACCCTGGAGTGGGGCCGATTCAAGGCTGACGTGGACCATGGGCGTGTGGAGTTGTGGGGGCTTTCTTGGGTGGGCTTCAAAGATCCCGATATTTACAGGTTTGCCTTCGCTACGAGCAGTATCCCGCCAAATGGAGGCAACCGAGGGTGGTTCTCCTTGCCACCGCTAGACGCGCTTTTGACGGCTGGCATGATAGAGACGGAACAAGCTAAGCGGCAGTCTATTTATAATGAAGTTCAGAAGATCGTTGGTGAGCAATCGCCGTATGTGTTTCTCTGGCATGAAGATGTTTTTGCCGTTGTCAGTAACAAGGTGTCCGGATTCGAGCTTTACGCTGATGGTCGCTTGAGTTCATTAGCTCATGTGCAGAAGCATTAGTATCTAGGGCCAACAGAATGATCGTATTTATCGCAAGACGACTACTCTCACTACTACCAGTGGCGCTGGGCGTGCTGACTATCGTGGCGCTACTGATTCATGTTGTGCCTGGAGATCCGGCGGATGCCATATTGGGCCCTTATGCGACGGCCGCAGATAAGGCTCAGTTACACGCATCTCTTGGTCTTGATAAACCTTTTTTGGAGCAGCTCCTGGATTACTTTAAAGGAGTCTTGCGCGGAGACTTGGGGACATCGCTGATATACACAAAGCCCGTGACCGCGCTCATAGCTGACCGTTGGCTGGCGACGGCGCAACTAGCTGTATTGGCCCTCATCGTTGCCATGATGGTGAGTTTACCCCTAGGTACTATCAGTGCGGTTAAGGCTGGACGACCGCTAGATTATGCGGCAATGGCGCTCGCTATGACCGGTATTGCAATTCCAAACTTCTGGCTCGGTCCGATGATGGTTCTACTATTTTCGCTGCATCTAGGATGGCTACCCGTATCGGAGCGCAGTGGTCTCAGCTCTTACGTCCTACCAGCCCTGACACTTGGGATAGCGCTCGCAGCCATACTTAGTCGCATGACCCGTAACTCGATGCTCGATCATTTGCGCGAGGACTACGCGCGCACAGCTAGGGCCAAAGGCGTTAGCGCATCGGCCGTAGTGCTCAAACATGTGTTACGCAACGCAGCGCTACCACTGATCACAGTTGTTGGTTTACAATTTGGGGTACTCCTTACAGGTGCTATTATCACGGAGCGCATTTTTGACTGGCCAGGCCTCGGTACCCTCATCCTCGACGGCATCAACAACCGGGACTACCCCTTGGTCCAAGGATGTGTCCTGGTATTCTCCTGCACGTATCTACTGGTTAATTTACTTACGGACCTTACCTATGCGCTCGTCGATCCGCGGATCCAAGTGGGTGACTAATCCACGTTTGCTATTTGGTATGGCCGTGATCGTGACGTTCACGGTAGCAGCGTTGCTAGCGCCGTGGCTGGCGCCGACAGCCCCAGATGAGATTGATATCGCCATGCGCCTCATGCCGCCAGGACCCGGCGGCCTTTTGGGCCGGGATTTGACAGGAGGTAGCGTCCTGACAGCGATGCTGTACGGAGGTCGGACCTCCTTATATATCTCTGTGCTTACGGTAGCTCTTTCGGTCAGCGTGGGCACCTGGGTGGGACTTGTGGCTGGGTACAAGCGCGGATGGATCGACACCATGCTCATGAGGTTAGTAGACCTACTCATGGCATTCCCAGGGATACTCCTTGCTATGGCTCTAGCCGCCATGCTCGGTCCCAGTCGCAGCAACGTGATCTTGGCTATTTCAGCAACCGGTTGGACTAGTGCTGCACGGCTGATGCGCGCCCAAACATTGTCGATTAGGGAGCGCGAGTACGTCACCGCCAGCCGGGCGCTTGGGGCCAAAGATGCCCGTTTGCTTTGGCGCCACATCTTCCCTGCTACCTTAACACCGCTTTTGGTCCATGCCACATTTTCCCTATCGGGCGTGATTGTGGTTGAGGCAAGTCTCAGCTTCCTCGGACTAGGTGCTCAGGACGGCGCTCCGTCATGGGGGGCTCTACTCGCCCAGGGGCGAACGGTGCTGGTTGAAGCACCTTATTTAAGTATAGTCCCAGGCATCGCCATAGCGCTTTTAGTGTTGGCACTGAACTTCGTGGGAGACGCGATGCGCGATCTACTAGATCCCAGGAAGCAGTGAAAAAGCGCCCAAAAACAAAAAACCGGATCCAAAATGGATCCGGCTAAGGTGTCATAACACCATCAAAGCGACTGGATTAGACCAATGGATTAGACCATGTCTTTCAGAGCTTTGAGGGGGCGGACTTTGACAACGTTACGAGCTGGTTTAGCTTTGAACGTGGTCTCTTCGCCAGTAAAGGGGTTGATGCCTTTACGAGCTTTGGTAGCTGGCTTGTTGATGCGGCGGATTTTGAGCAGGCCAGGGACGGTGAAAAGACCGCAGCCTTTTTTGCCCACATCTTTGCCGATGAGGTCACTCAAGGAAGCGAAAACCGAGCTGACGTCTTTTTTGCTAAGACCAGTGGTCTCAGCCAAAACGCCGAGGATTTCGCTCTTGGTGCGAGGGGTGCCAGCTGGTTGGATCTTGCTCAGTGGAACTACCACTTTTGCAGGCTTAGCAACTTTTGCAGCGCTAGCAGCGACGTTGGTTTTCTTCTTCGCATGTGCCTTGGTAGGCTTCTTCGTCTTCTTTGCCATGTGAGATGGCCCTCCGTAATGTCAGGAAATCAACAACTCCGTCATTTCACATTAGGCGGCGTCATACTAAAAATCAAGCCTCAAACGGAAAAATCATCCGTATTTTGCTTTGCTCACGGCTTAATTTTTCAATTGTTGCTAGTCCTGCTCACATCTGCGGATCGCCAAGAACCCGGGTTTTCCACCATAAAACGCACAAGACGCTGGCGTAGTTGCTCATCAAACAAGTTTGGCTGAATGCGTTTTTGCACATCTAGTAGAAGTTTGCGACTGGTGTCGTCCAGGCTTGCAAAAAAGGCTTTTTTGAGTTGCTCGTATCGGGTGAGATCGCTGGCACGCATTTTGGCAAGCTCCTCCGATGCTGTTTTCATCATGCGCGCAGCGAGGGCGCCGGACACCGCCGCTGGACGCAGCGGCTTGTCGTTGACCTGCGCGGTCGGTTCCCTTGACGACGCTGCGGGAACCTGTGCGATAAGCCGTGGTTTTGCCTCAGACGGCGATACCATCATGGTGGTGGTATCAGGCCTGGTAGTCAGCCGCTGCCTTAATGCGGTGGCGACCTCGATGACCCCTCTTGTCGCCGCAGATGACAGAGTCATCATCGGCTCGTCATTTAAGGCTTGTTGGAGTTCAAGATCGCTTTCCACATAGGCCCAAAACTTTTCAAAGCGCACAACAAGATCAGGCGCACGGGGATCGCGAATGAGCTCGCCCAGCGGCCCTCCGGCGACTCCTGATGGCAAAGGCCATAGGCAGGCGGGATGGGAACGCAGGCAGTATTCATAAAAGAGGGCCTGTGGCAGCAATATTTGGCCTGGTTGCACGTCGAGTGGCATGGGCTGTCTATCAGCAGGGATTTTGGCTAACTCGCGCCACATCCCTGAGGCAATGGGGGCAACACTGCCAACCGTGGCATCGTCAAAGCAAAGTTGAAGCAATAATGGTTCGCTATCGCCAAACCAACCTTGCACGATGGCATGCGCTGCAGCACGCCGGTAGGCATGCGTGGCATCGGAGGCTAAACGCTCACGCGAGGCCTGCCAAACCATCATGGGACCCGTAGGTCTATGCTCACTCGGTCCACCAAACGCTAAGTACTGATCCTGGACGGTCGAGGCCATAAATCCTTGATCGACGAGTTTGCGCCCGAGTTTGTTAATAACGCGCAAGCGCTTTGCCAGCTCGCTAGCAAGCTCGACGCCCCGCTGTTCTGGAATGCTCATGGAGGCAAAAAGTTCGCCCAGCGGGATACCGAAAATACCTTCAAGTTGTAACCACCGGAACTCCCACTGCATGCCACGCTCTAGGCGCAAGTAAAGGAGCTGCTCCATGCCAGCGAGTTCGAGCCAGATACTCCGCCAGACGGTCAGTGGCGCCAGCCCGCGGAGCAAGGTATGCGCCTCAGTTTGACCTGAGGCAAAGCGCACCAGGTCACTATGTGCATCTGACAGGCCAAGGAGAAGTTCGGCTCCAAGTGGGTTTAGAGATACCCCAAGCTCAAATGCGTCATCGTCGCTAAGCCGGCGCCAGCGATCGGCCGCAACTGGGGAAAAAGATCGCATACTCGCATCACTTGTGGGAGTGAGCAGGCGCAGGCCGACAAGTAGCTGTACGATCTTTTCGAAGATGAAGCGTCGGGTGCGCATGATCGTGCCGGCATGTTTCAGATGCTCCTCGGCCCGAACCCACAAGTTTTGGTAGTCACCGCGTAAAATCTGCTCTTGTAAACTGGCCAGTACCATGGCGAGGGAATTTAATTCGAGCGACCCCAGTGCTGGAGCTAAGCCGGCTGCATAAGCTTGCTGCATCGCAGATAAGCTCTCACCCTCGGCCCGATGAGCTACCTCAAAGGCGTGCACCCACCAACCTGGCAGGTGTAAATGCGTTGCGTTGAAATTTAGGCTATGGTCGCTCACGGCTGGTGAAATACTATAGTCGTAAGCCCCAGGTCGACGACTTAATCGGACCGACCATCGGTATTCATTTTGTTCCTAGTGCCAACACCTGCTTTAGGCGGGCGACTAGGGCCTGCCAATCGGACTCAGGCTCATTGACTAGGCGACGCGCGAGATCGTTATAAATCCCCGTAATTGTTTCCTTTGGTAGGCTAACCAGAACGGCAACTAGGTAATATTGCCGTATGGGGTCTTGAGCGTTTGCCACCTGCCGGGTGATGCCTTCGTAGTAGATGTCACTAACTTTGATCACCGATGTCGCTACCTTGGCCGTGCTCTCGAGCACCATTCTCTGCCACCGCTGTTTGAGTAGTGGTGTCGAATTGGGAGTGAAATCGATTAATTGAGCCTGAATTCTGGTGGCAACAGCCAGCTTTGTCGCATCCAGTGCGGCAATTTCTGTTTGGTTGAGTCCCAAGATGAGATTGCTGAGCCGACTGCGCGTGGTCAGCATCCTAATCTCGCCCCCGGCTGCGAACAGCTGCCCTGGGCTTGCCGTCATCCATTGAGGGCGCACAGCCTTGCTGCGCTCGACGACAACCTCAAGAGGCTCTTCCGCAGTAGCGGGCTGATTGGACATTTGCTGCGTGCAGCTTGTCAGGCTAAGTACTAACGTCGTCGCCACGAAGCACGTGCTTAAAGCACGCTGCGCGATGCTATTTACTCTTGTTTGCCGCCAATTTTGCACCAGGGCTTTTTGCCTCTTTGTCTATACGAGTCTTGGCCTGCTGCAGTTTGTCCATGACGACATTCCTTAGCGATGGAGACTCCTGAATGATCATCCGCAGCAATTCGAGATCGTCACTGACTGATCTGTCTGCGTTTTTCAGTTTGCCCTTAGCGCCGGTATTTTCTCCAGCATTAGTTGCGGATTTTGCTGTCATGGTTACACCCCCATGACCAGACTATCGTCACAAAGCCGCAAATACCTTAGCCTCTCGGGTCCTGTGCTTGGATTAAATGCCAGTATTTTTAGGCGCTTGACCCCTGTTGTTTGGCTCAGGGGTCAGAGCAGGTGGTAAACAACGCCAATGCCGTACCACCGATCCTCGAGGCGAAATAGCGCATCTGCGGCGTAGACGGCAGTATCGCCCGGCTGCTGTAGGGGACGGTAATAATAAACAGCACGCTGATGAGCCTCCAAACGCAGACCCCAATTGAGATCATAAAAGTAGTCGATGGCAACGAGGCTATCGTAGGCCACTAAAGTCACCGAGATATGCTCTGTTTTCGTCGCATCTACGGCATCGTAATAGGTGATGCCGTTAGCGCGGGCCATGTAGACGTCGGCGGCGACGACTGTGCGCCACAGCGGGTTTAGGTTGAGCACGAGGCCGGCAAGGATACCCGGAAACATCACCATCGGCACCGGTTGAAACGGGCGGAGAGCCTCTCGCGGTGAGTACTGGTATCCCAGGGATGATCCAAGTATGTAGCCAAAGCCACGGTAAAGTGGCACGTGGTAGCTGTATTGTAGCTTGGCCCAAGCTGAGCCTGAATCAATTCTGGCACCCTTGAGTGCACCGAAACTTTCGATCAAATAAGTGCCTCTGCCCCCACCGGCTACCAGAGCAAAATTATGATCGGCGCGAAAACGACGCACGTATCTGATCCATGGGTGCTGGCGCAGCTGTTCGTTAGTTTCGCTGTCATCAGTGATTTCGAGTTCGTCGCTGGGCAGGCGCGCCATCGTGTCAGCCGATGCGATACCAGTTGTCATGAGCCATGGCGCCACAGCCAGGGCCGGATAGACCCTTCTCAATATCCTCACCATTGGGACCTCATTGTTTGTATGAGTGTGGCAATTTTGGTGGGATCTTTTTTCCCAGGTGCGGTCTCAACGCCTGAGCAAACGTCCAATAATTGCGGGTTACAAATAGCCGCTAATGCCGGCAGATTTGAATCGTTGAGGCCGCCAGCTATACCGAACCTAGGCAACTTACCCAACGCCGCAGTCTTCGCCAGCAGACTCCAGTCAAAAGTATGACCGCTTCCTCCTGCGACCGTACTTCCCATAGGGATCACCGCCGCATCGAGCAGCACCAGAGCGGCATGTGTTTGCAGTGCAGCGGCCAGGTCCATATCTTGCGCCTCGTGAACGGCCACGCCAGCCCACAGCTCGCGGTCGCCAATGACGGCACGCAGGGACCCTAGCTGCGTAGTGGTTCTTACGTTGTGCACCTGGACGACGCGAGCCTCGGGGAAATCAACTAATGCGGTCGCTAGTTGTTCGGGTGTATGGTCCACAATAACTAGAGTGGCCAATGTCGAGGCTTGGTGTTGATCTCTGGCTTGCAGCCAGATGAGCCTCGCCTGGGCCGGAGCGATGTAGCGCTTTGAGCCCGAGTAAAGGTTGAAGCCAACATAGTCGACGCCTAGTTGTAAGCAGGTGGCGACGTCGCTAGCGACTGTGACCCCACAGATTTTTAAGAGTGGTTTTTTGGTTTTTAATTGCTGGGTCATAGTAGTATCTGTTTTACCGTAAATTGAATCATCGGCCAATGCGCAGACGTGGTAAACCTTTATGGACCCGACGCAACCTATGGATAGCACCACCACTAAAGACCCCTATGACATCCTGATGCATGCGGGCAGTGATCCAGATACGTGGATTCTGATCGGCGGCCCCCTCCTCGTTGTATTGGCGTTTGTCGCCTTCTACGCGGTAGTGGTATGGATGCGCAATCGCCGCGAGGAGCAGGAACTCCGCCAGGAGGCTGACCTTCTCTCTAAGGGACTACCGGAAGTTCCGGAGGACGAGTTTCCACTAGGGGAGCAGGAGGGCGAGGTCACCCTTAACGAGGTGGTAGAGGTCACTGCCGTTGAGGCGAGCGAAACTGCAGCTGAAGCAGCTGAAGTTAAGGCAGTGCGCGCCACGGACCGGGCCTCGTGGCTCGAGCGTTTAAAGGCAGGACTTAGTCGCAGTCGGCAGAGTCTGCAGCAGAATCTTGGTCAAATTTTCGGTGGTCGCGCTAAGATTGACGAGCAGTTGCTGGAAGAGCTTCATGCTGCCCTCTATCGTGCCGACATTGGTGTCGCCGCTGCTGATTCCTTGGTCGATCACGTGCGACGCAGCTTAGCCAATCAGCAGGCTGCAGACCCTGAGGCTGTCACTAGGGCCCTGAAGGAGCGTGCTGCTGCCATATTGTCGCAGAGTGCTACTCATCCGCTCAATCAACCAACTAGTGGTCCCTGGGTCATTTTGGTGGTCGGTGTCAATGGAGTAGGCAAGACAACTACGATTGGTAAACTTGCGGCGCATTTTCTCGCCGCCGAGAAGAAAGTGCTCCTTGCCGCAGCTGATACGTTCCGCGCCGCTGCGATTGAGCAACTATCGGTATGGGGCGAGCGTCTCGGTGTCGATGTGGTCAAGCACAAGCAGGGTGCAGATCCTGCGGCAGTCGCCTATGACGGGGTCAAAGCTGCCGTGGCGCGAGGCATCGATGTGTTGATGATCGACACCGCAGGTCGATTACACGCCAAGCAAGAATTGATGGACGAGCTCGGTAAGATCAATCGGATTATCGGCCGTGATTTGCCAGGAGCGCCGCACGAGACTTGGCTAGTGATAGACGCCACGACGGGACAGAATGCGCTGCAGCAGGTTAAGGCATTCAGTCAAGTGGTCAAGCTGAGCGGTCTCATAGTCACCAAGTTAGACGGCACGGCCAAGGGCGGCGTGCTCCTGAGCATTGCCGAGCAGTTTAAATTGCCAATCCGTTACGTCGGGGTTGGAGAATCAGCCGCGGACTTGCGGCCTTTTAATCCAGCTGATTTTGCCGATTCTTTGTTCTAGTGCGGGGTAATATGCAGAGCGGGGATTGTCCTTTTATACTACTCGATATCGAAGGCACTACGACTCCTGTCAGCTTCGTCCATGAGGTGCTATTTCCCTACGCCAGGCAATATTTGACCGAGTTTCTGGCCACAAACCAAGGCCACCCTGAGGTGGCAGAGGCTTTGGATGTGGTGCGCCGGGAAATTTCTCAGCAGCAGTCGCGCGCAGTCGTCACTGATGATCTCGTTGTATGTCTCCAGAGTTGGATCGACGAGGATCGCAAGCATCCTGCATTAAAGACTATCCAAGGCATCATGTGGGAGGCCGGTTACCGCCGGGGGGATTACTGTGGTGCGGTCTACGACGATGTGCCGCCGCAGCTCAAAGGCTGGGTCCAGCGGGGGCATCCCTTAGGAATTTATTCATCTGGTTCCGTCCAGGCGCAGCGTTTACTTTTTGAGCACACGAATCACGGTGATTTGCGGCATTATTTTAGCCACCACTTCGACACCGGCGTCGGAGGCAAAAAATTGCCAGAGTCCTATGCTGTCATCGCGAATACATTGCAAGTGAAGCCAGCGCAAATGTGGTTTCTCTCGGATGTTGCGGCAGAGCTACACGCAGCCTCCGAGGCCGGTCTCAATACACTTCAAGTCGTGCGACACGGCACCGAGCCAGCCCCTGGTATATCCCATGCCACCGATTTTTACGCTGCTGACGCGATCATTAGCACCAAGAGTAGGAGAATCTCATGAGTCTTACTGGCACCAAGCCCAATATCCTGGTTACCGGAGCCTGTGGTTACATCGGCAGCCATGTGGCTCGCATGCTGTCAGAGCGGGACTTTCAGGTCATAGTGATCGACAACCTTTCCACGGGATTTCGTGATGCCTTAGTCCATAACGAGATCTTTTATCAGGGCGATGTCGGTGACACTGCCTTACTCAAGCAGATCTTTGGTAAGCACAAGATATCCGCGATCATTCATTTTGCGGCGGCGATCCGTGTTGATGAGTCGGTGGCGCAACCGGAAAAGTATTACAGCAACAACACCGTCAATACGCTGCGTCTTGTCACTACGGCCGCTGAGCTGGGCGTTAAAAATATCATCTTTTCCTCCACGGCAGCTGCCTACGGCCAACCGCGCATGGTGCCTGTGGATGAGACGGCTCCCACATCCCCCGAAAGTCCGTATGGATGGTCCAAGTTGATGAGTGAGCAGATGCTGCGGGATATGAGTGCAGCTCACGCCTTACGTCATGTCATACTCCGCTATTTTAATGTTGCAGGAGCCGATCCGGAACTACGCATGGGCCAAAGGACGCCCGAAGCATCGCATTTAATCAAGGTGGCCTGCGAGGTTGCCGTAGGTAAACGCGAGCGGCTTAAGGTGTTTGGTACCGACTACCCAACTCCCGATGGCACTTGTGTGCGCGATTATATTCATGTCGAAGATTTAGCCAGTGCCCATATCTTGGCACTTGAACATTTGCTGCGTGGCGGAGATAGCCAACTACTCAATTGTGGCTACGGTCATGGCTCGTCGGTACTCGATGTCGTGGCGGCCGTCAAACGTGTGAGCGGTAGAGACTTTCCCGTAGATTTAGCGCCGCGGCGTCCAGGTGATGTCGCCAGTATCGTCGCCGACGCCAGTAAAATTCGACGCCTACTCTCTTGGCAGCCACGCTACGATCATCTCGATACGATTGTGAAGCATGCCTACGAATGGGAGCGGAAGCTGCGTGGGCAAAAGCATGCTTGAGGGCTGGCGACTCGACGGCAAGAGGGCGCTGGTCACTGGCGGCAGTAAAGGCATAGGCCGTGCCACGGCCTTGCTTTTGGCAGAGTTTGGTGCCGCTGTGCACGCCGTAGCTAGAGGTGCCGCGGATCTGGCAACTTTAGAGGCAGAGGCCGCAAATCTTGGATTACAGATCACGACACTGCAGGCGGATCTTACAGAAGCTCAAGGCATCGAGTATGTCAGAGCTCAAGTTGGGGACAGCGATGCGCCTTTAGATATCCTGATCAATAATGTGGGTACCAATCTGCGCAAACCTTTCACAGACTACACACGCACAGAAATTGACACCATATTCCGCACCAATCTGATGGCAGCAGTAGAACTTTGCCGCGCGTTATACCCACAACTCAAGGCATCGGGTGCTGGTGCGGTAGTCAATGTGTCGTCGGTGGCAGGACAAACATCTCTGGGGACTGGTGCTCCGTACGCTATGACGAAGGCCGCCCTCGGTCAATTAACGCAAAATTTGGCTTGCGATTGGGCTAGGGATGGTATCCGGGTGAACTGCGTTGCGCCGTGGTACATCACCACTCCGTTAACCGCCGCATTACTCTCTAATCCAGTAAAAACTAATGCCATCGTTGCACGTACACCCATGCGTCGCGTCGGTGACGCCCAAGAGGTGGCGGCAGCGATTGCCTTCTTTTGCCTGCCTGCGGCTTCCTATATTACCGGCCAATGTCTCGCTGTTGACGGTGGCTTCCTGGTGAACGGGTTTGAGTCAGATCCAACGAATTGGTAGGTGGTCTCTAGGGATTCCCGCCGATCGCGCGGCGAGCTTTGGCATGGTTGGGATCGATCTTGAGAGCCGTCCGGTACTTGTCCTGGGCGCCCCCTGGGTCACCCATCATCACTAGAATGTCGGCTAAGTTGACGATAGGTTCAACAAACTCTGGTCTCACCGCGATAGCACGTTCGAATGATATTTTGGCTTGATCGAATTGCCCGACCATCATTTGAATCGCGCCTAGAGTATTGAGTAGCGAGGCGTGATTCGGTTCAAATGCGAGGCCGCGCTTGGCTGTTTCAAGAGCTAGATCAAAATGTCCACGCCGGCTCTCGAGTTGAGCTTTCAGTTCTAAGTTACTCAGGTCGCTCGGGCGCAGGCTGAGAGCTATGTCGTTTAGCTTGGCCGCATCGGCGAGATCGTTTTGGAGGAATTTGATATAGGCGAGGCCATTCAGCGCCTCGTTAGCTTCGGGATCAAGTTCGATGGCAGTAGCAAAATGCCTCGACGCATCGTCAAATTTAGCCTGCTTCACATATAGAATGCCCAAGTTGGTATGCGCTAGGCCATACGCAGGATTGATCGCTACGGCGCGTTTATAGGCAGTCTCAGCCTCTGCGGCGTTGCCGCTTTCGTCAAGGGCCAGGCCCAAATTGTTGTGTACATCTTCGGCTACGTCGCCACCCTTGGCGAGCGCATGGCGCCAGAGCGTGATGGAGTCGCGCCAAATTTGGCTCTGCGATCTTGCAGCCCACGTGAGTGCGAGCAAAATTGGTAGAATCAATATGGTTCTGAAACGACGTTGCGCCGATACCTGAGTGCCGCAGGCAAGGACGCAAATCGCTGCTGCAGTCGCAACATAAGTATAGCGGTCAGAAGCCACTGTGGATCCGATCTGAAAGATACCGAGATTTGCCGCCAAGGCTGCCGTGAATACACCAAAGGCAAGCATTAGGGCAGGGGCACTTTTGCGCTTCCGAACAACGACCATCAGGCAGACTAGCGGCAGGAGAGCCACTACCATGTTCGATGGTTGGAGCAAATCAGGCGGAGGATAGTAGTGGGAAATATTCACGGGAAGGCAAGTTTTGCTAAGGTAAACACCCATCGCATAAGAGCTCATGGCCAGTCTATTTATTAGCGGCAACCGCAATACATAAGGACTCTGATGAATTTCTGATCGTGCCCAGATGGCAAATCCAGCAGTGAGCATCGACACCAAAAAATAAGGGGTCCGGCGCAACAGAACTTCTGGAACTTTAAAAGTCTGCGACTGGGACTTATGCCAGAGATAATCTACGGTGATCAAAAGCACCGGGAAAAAAACAGCAGTAGCTTTGCTGAGGCAGGCTGCGACGTAAAACACCAGCGTGCCTCCAGACCACGCAGCATGCGAGCCTACGGACCACTTGCGCGAGATCGACGCGGCATTGTGCTGTCCTTGATGCTTCTGGCATCGCTTGCTCTCCATAAAACAAACAAGGCTTGCCAGAAGGAAGAAGAGGCAGACCAGATAGGGTTGGCAGGAGGCCCAGGCCACTGCCTCTACGCGTAGGGGATGCAAAGCGAAAAATAACGTGCCAGCGCCAATGTATGAGACCTCAACTGGGGTCAATTCCCGTGCCCGGAATAGAGTCTGGACTCTGAGGGCAAATAATCCGAGGAGCAGCGTATTTGTCCCATGTATGACCAAACTGACGAGATGAAAAGCTTCAGCCTTAAGACCAAACATTACATACTCTAGTTCAAGCATGAGCCACGCAATTGGCTGATAAACACCTAAATGCCGCGTGCTCAATGCCCAAACCAAATGTTCCTGGTTTAGGCCCCGAAAGAAGTAGTTGTTGATGAAATTATAGGGATCGTCCCAGTTAACAAAACCGTTCCCGAGCACAGGCCAAAAGCCGACGAGCATCATGAGGGCGCCGCCCACCAATAGTAGCCATAGAACTGTGGATTGGCGCTGCATGTTATAACCGTGGCTCAATCCACTCTGGGACTAGGCGTAAAAAATATGCGAGCGCCACAAAGCTCAGGAAGAAATAGCTGCCCACTTTGAGGCATGTTGTCCCTGAAATGGTGCTTTGCCGCTGTCCAAGATAGATTCCTGTGACGATGATATTCCCAAGTATTATGAGTGCAATCAGCTTTGCCATAGTAGTAACCTCTCGTCACTCGACGTGGATATAGTCACCGCGTTCGAGCAGAAAGCGATCTAATTGATCTTTGCCGCTAAGTAGTTTGTAAAAGGTCGTTGCATAGCGCTGGACTACGCCATTGCTACTTGATCTCAGCAAAACCACGCGCCCACTGGCAAAGCGTGTTAGACCCCCAGCGATGGCTAAGCCTTGAAGTAACGTGGTGCTGCGCTGCAAATTTATCTCGCCGGGGCGCCCAACTTCGCCCGAAAAATAAACTTGGAAACTGTCACGGCCAGCAACATTGACCGTGACGATTGGATTTTTAACAAATGGCTTGAGAGCTTTCTGTAAAGAGTCTGTAAGCTGCATGCTGGTCCGGCCGGCTGCAGTGACAAACCCCACTAACGGCATGGTCAGCATGCCCGTGGGCGAGACGACATAGGTTCCGGTGAGATTATCCTGGCCAAAGACCTTTACATTAATCTGGTCATTGGCGCTGATGACGTAATCTCCGACGCGATTGAATGTAGATCCCGACAGCGCCTTAGAGAGATCCTGGGCTGGCACTGCGGCAGTGCAACTAACTATGAGTTGTACTGCGATGCCTAGAACCAGCAAGCCTAAATTGCACGAGGTCCGATGCCTAGGTTTTAAGCTGCGCATGGCTTACCCCTCTCTCCGTTTGAGACAATGCTCGTATCGACATGCCTATGATGAGTCCGGTGATTGCTGGCAGGCGAAAGAATGCTAGCCCTAAGTCCGCCCAGCAATAGATTAACCAGCGTACGATCATCCCCCAGCCAATAAACCCCAGGAGACGCGCGCCGTAGGCTTGCCCCTTCCGACTGAGGCGCAGACACACCCCAATCCCGATGGCTGCAGTGGTTGCAAAAGCTGCAAGAGTCAGGGGACCGCCATGGGACCATAAAAACAAAATATTGTTATGAGGCACGATTTCGTAGAGAGGATAGACGGTAGAAATATCGAGTAACGGCATGTAGCGAGCCAACGACACGCCGAAGCCCCGTCCTAATAGCGGTTGATCCATAATCGAGCGATAATTGTTATAGTTTTCGACGTCACGATAGTCAAACTCCCCCGGGGGCGGAGGATTTATAAAGCGCTTCACTGGCCGTGAGAGAGCACCTAGTGGTCCAGGTGTATCCCAGGTAACGAACACCACACTAGCTGCGGCAGCGCCGAGAGCTATGGCTACCACTAAGTGACGAAACTTCACTGCTTTCCGATATAAAAGCGGAATCAGCAGAACAGTCAAGCCAAGTCCGATATATGAGGTCCTTCGTAAATTTAAGACATAGGGACCGATCATCATCAGAGCGGTTAGGAGTGCCACCATGTCATCACCGAGGTGGCGCCTCTTGTGCCACCATGTATAACTGATAAAAACCATGGCCATGGCTATGGACTCGGAGGTGATGTGTTCCATCAAATATTCGCGTGTTTCCAGTTTAAGTCCAAAGTCGAAAATAAATACGTACCAGGCCTCAAGACATTTAAAGACCACGGCAACGGTAAGTAATGTAAAAAGACGCGTCGCCTGTTCAGGAAGGTCATAGACGCAGTAGCCTAGATAAAGCCATGCCCCCAGTACTGGTATGAATCTGTTTTGGGTGAGAGCCATAGACAGGTCTTGGCTATGCCAAAGTCCATAGCTAACGGACGCCAGGCAAGTGAGTGGGAGCATGAAAACCATTGCGGGCATGAGCCCAGCATGTTTTACGGTCGCATGGTCTGCTTTAGTCATCCGTCGATAGACAAAGAGGACGCCAGCCGTCGCAATAGTCAGTATCTCAAAGGTCGTAAACTGGAGCCCTGGAATCTCAAGTAGACTTTGCCACCGGTCAAAGAGTAGAGGACCGAGGAGCTCACTTAAAGGCGCGCCCTCGTAAAAGGGATTATTGTAGCTTTCATCAAAAAAAATAGTGCACACAGCAAAGGCACTGATGACGGCAAAAGACCTCAGCTGCAAAAGATTGGGCAACAGAGAAAAAATGAGAAGCAGCAAGAGCGGAATGCATGCCTGAGCGGTGCCCATGGGACCAAAACTATAGCTAATCATCGACACCGCTGCGGTTAAGACAGCTGCCAATGCTAGAACTAGGTCTCGTCCAAAAATTGCCATGGTTTCAGCTGCCAACCAAAATGAGGCCGCGTAGTCGCGATAGATCCGTAGCGTTCATTAAGGTTCGTAAGGAGGTATATGTGGTCAGATTGCAGTCAACACAGATAAACACGTCAGACGCTTCGTAAATGAGGGAATTGTTGATGACTACCTGCTCTGGCTCACGGCCGCGGACCAAAATGTGTGGGTAGTTTTTGCCTAGTGCTGCAAAGAATCGTGAGAGCTGCTCCCCGGTGTAGGGGCCATTGGTTTTGTCGTCACTTAATACGAGATCGAAAAGACGCTGTGAATTTCGTGAAATGCGCACATCCTTCCAGGCAACCTTGCCGTTCAGGAAATCGCTAAGTTTGCAAGTCGGTAACGACTCGCGCATGACATCTCCGATAGGTTTAGTTTGATTGCAGTCAAAAAACAGGGTGGGTACGGCTGAGTCTGATGCCTGCACGTTAGCAAGATTGAGATGAAATTTATTGAGTGAATCACTTATTGAAGCGTCAAGTAAAAGGACCGTCCTGCCGTGCAGCAACTTTTGCATTGAGCCCACGGCATAGCGGCAGTCAGAAATCTCTACCCCATCTTTTTTTACCGTGATCTCAGCTACAACAGGTACACCGGTCGCTATGAATGCGCGCCACCCGTCACGCACCAAAGGGCTTGAAAGTTCTCGGATGATTCCTGCGCAGAGCGCAAAAATTAGAGCGATCACAAAAAATACGGCGGCGTATTGACGCAGCTTGCGCAGGTCAGATGTGAGATCATAACTAGCTGGCAGGACCGTGCGCAGGCGAGTCCTTAGTGCTGGTGATTCAGCCTGTCGCGACAAGTCCATTTCTTGAAGATTCAGTTCGTTGACGCGATCAGAAAGGTTAGGAACAAAGACACCACCCCGTAGGCCCATCTCGTCCTCTTTACCCTCGCCGATGTCTACCTTCATGCCTAGTTTGCGTTGCGCAGAGCGCACGTCACTGAGTTGTTGACGAAGTGCGACCAGCCGTGAGCGCAGCACGCGATCGTCAAGGCCACGTCCTAGAGCTCGTATCTCTTCTTGCTTTGCGATCACATCAGGGTGCGATGGTTGGAGTCGCGTAATAAGACGTGCCAGCTCTGACTCCAGTGTCGCTCTTGATGCAGATACACGTGCCTTTTCCTGGTCAATCTCTGCCTTTACGATCTGAATTTTGTCGATGATCTCCGCCTCTTGGTCGCGCAGCAGATCTTGTTCAGACCTGGTCTGAGCATTTTCTGTGGCTTTTTTCTCGACATCAATACGCATGTTGTCATCAAGGGCTCGACTGACATCATGGAGATAACTTGCAAAAAGCTCATGCTGACGTCTGTATGACTCGGCTTCAAAGCGTAATTGGCTCTGTATAAACTCTTCCATCAGAGTGTCGGCTAGCTGCCGCGCATGTAAGGGATCGCGAGCAGTTGTAGTGATTTGGAGGAAATTCTTGCGATCATCAACCGTTATTTTGGCCGTTTCTTTGAGTCGGTGCACTACTTCTTCGCGGAGCGTCATGTCGTCGGTTGGTACAGCCACTGGCTCTGGCGTTAACATCCGTCCGAGTGGTGGTACTAAATCGGCTAGCGTTTTTCGCCACGGAGCCGGTGCCATGAGGCGCGCTGGCAGGCCAACCTCCTGCGCTACTTGCCAGAGGAAATCGCTATCAGCGAGCCTGGTGCGGAATGCTTCAGCAACCTGACCAAATCGTGGGAACAGAGGATCCCTTTGTCCCCCCTCAAAGCTCCCGCGATCGTCATAAAATGCCACAACACTTGATGTATAGCTCGCTGATTGAACCCATGCGATAAAGATGGCTATGGGTAGTAAGATAGCGACGATCAGCATCATGAAGGAACGCTGGCGTTGCCAAAATTTTCGCGCATAGTCACTGCGATTGGGGGCGACACTATTTAGTTTTTGAGGGCTCGGGTGGAGAATTCCCTGGGCGTCTTCTTGGCTCATGTTGTGATCCAAAGGAGTGGAGATACTGGCGGATTCATACTGGGGCTAAAGATCGGCTATGGCTAGTTCTTCCAATTATACTGGATTCATGTTCCGGAAAGGATGGGCAAGTTTTGCCCTATTCTGATTGTAAAAAATGCCGTGATCCCATTCAGAGGATCACGGCAACTGATAGCTAAACTTCGATTCTAAATGCAGTCGATCAGTCCAGAGTCGCTTGTGGCGCGTATACGGCAATCTGATCTAGACGCCATCCGGCGGCATTGACGGAGTAATCTGAAACCAGACGGAAGCGCACTTGTAGCGATTCGCCTCCGGCAAGGAACTCAGACACGTCGTACATCTTGGTGGTCCAAGCGCTTTGACCTGAGATCTTATCGACAAGCTGCCAGGTGGAGCCGTCTTTACTTACCTCGACGTAGCCAAAGTCAAAGCCCTTCTCGATTTCGTTCCAGGTGTCGAAGGTTAGGAGGGCTTTGCCGCCTTTGACTACCACTGGATCTAACGTCAATGCAGCGTTGGTGTTTTCTTTGTATTTACTGTCGATGCTGTTCGAGGCAAAAACTTTCTTGTTTTTGCTAGGGTCAGTTGCCAGATTCCAATTACCCTCTGTTTTGACCTTGTCTAGGTTTTTGGCGTCGTTGAAGTAGACAGCTTTGACCGGCTGTGTAGCGTAGGCAATCGACTCAGATATAGGACCGACGATACCGATCAGGTTAACCGCTTTAACTGCTGCGTAACCGTGGCTGTTGAGGCCTAGTCCACTGATCTCCGCTGTTACTACTGAGCTGCTGGTCATGTTTTGGCGGTGGCTGACGCGGCGGGCCGCCTTCCAGTCGTCTTCTGTCAGGATGGGACGATCGGAGAACCTTACTTCGTAGCGTTTGGCCGGTGCTTTGGTGCCCTCGTCTTGGGCTGCGATCCACGTTAGTTTAACGGTGGTGATACCAGCCGCGTTAACGGCTAGGTCGTCGACGGCTGTGGGCGGGTATGGATCGTCAACTAAAGCAGCTGCAACATTAAGGCGGCCGCCGCTTATGGTTTTGCCCGTGAGTGCGGGAACTAGATCGGCGGTATTCACTAGACGCGACTTGATCTCAGCGGCTGTTGCGTTGGGATATGCTGCTTTGATCAGAGCAGCGGCGCCAGAGACATGGGGTGTGGCCATGGAGGTTCCGCTCAAGCGAGTGTAACCACCGCTTGGTATGGAGGACACGATATTGACGCCGGGTGCCGCTAGATGGACCGAGCTTAGGCCGTAGCACGAGAATCCAGCAAGTTGATCGCGGTTATCAGTAGCTGCTACGGCGATGACGTTGTCGAGGTTGTAGGAAGACGGGTAGTGGGGAGAGTTATCGTTATTGACGCCGTCGTTGCCGGCAGCGGCGATGAATAGCACGCCTTTAGCGTTAGCAGCTTGGATGGCCGCTTTCATCGTCTCAGAAAAGCCGCCTCCGCCCCAGCTGTTGCTGGTCATCGTGACACCTAGAGCTGTGCCGTATTCGATCGCTTTCGTGGCGTCAGCTAGTGAGCCCGAGCCGCTGGCATCAAGGAACTTAATGCCTACTATGGATACGTTCCAGTTCACACCGACGACACCGACACCGTCGTTGCCACGAGCGCCAATGGTCCCTGCTACATGGGTACCGTGCTCGTTGTCGTCCATGGGGTTATTGTTACCGTCAACGAAGTTCCAGCCGCGGAAGTCGTCGATATAGCCGTTGTGATCATCGTCGATGCCGTTACTAGCTTTGTCTTTGCCGTTAGCGTCGACACCGGTTTCACCCGAATTTGTCCAATAATTGGGCTTGATGTCGGGATGATTGTAATCGACCCCCGTGTCGATGATACCAACGAGGACCTTCGATGAGCCGGTGGTCTTTTCCCAAGCTTCCGTGGCTTTAATGTCAGCTCCGGCGATGCCGCCACCGCTGCCGGTGTTTTTCAAGCCATAAAGATCACCAAAGCGGGGATCGTTTGGTAGGACCTCATAAGCACGCAGGATTGTATTGGCTTCCACGTACTCGACCTCAGGGCTCTCGAGCAGCGACGCGGCGCGGTCGATGAGCATAGCCTCTGTGGGCTCCTCGTAGAACTCTATGAGTTGGGCACCGTTAGACTTGAAGGTGTGCAGTGCGTGGGCGCCCATGGAGCCAAGAAACTGCGATTGAGCTGTGAAGTCAAAGCTGGGTTTAAACTTGACGATGAGTTGTCCGGGTATATGTTCTTTATCGAGGTTGGCCGGCTTTGCCATGCTAATGGTTGCGTTCAGGATGCAACCAACCAAAACGAATAAGCCGCGACTGACCCATCGTGCCATAGTCATCCCCTTAATAAACATCTTTAGGTGTAGCTAAAGTATAAACCGCTCATGGCCGCATGGCCACCTTGGCACGCCCGAAATTGGGGTCGAGATGTTTTGTATTTAAGCGCTAAGAAAACAAAAAGCCGGCTGTAACGCCGGCTTCTAAAAAACGCATTAAGGGAAAAAAACTTTGTTACCGTGCCATCCGGCGGCGTGCCGCCTCATACTTAAGGATGTCGTCTGCATCAACGCTCTCACCGTCACCATCGGCCTCGGCAATCAGCGTTAAGCTGCGGAACATCCGGTCACCCTTATGATCTTTCAGCTTCTCTTTGTGTTTTTTCAACTGTGTGGCCAGCTTGTCGGACAGTTGATCGATCGAGGCATACATGTCAATCGAAGTGTGTTCGACCTCGATGCCAAAGCCATCGCCCGCATCCAGACTCACGTGCACTGTGTGCTGGTGGCGGATTACTGAAAAGGTCACATGGGCTGCGATAGGCTTGGTCACGAACTTGTGAATGCGCTCCGTCAGTTTCTGCTCGGTGTAGTTCTGTAATGCCTCTGAAGTTTCCATGTGCTTGAAAGAATAGAGAAATTGCATCGTTCAACCTCCGATCGGGTTCAAGAAACAAAATACCCGGTCGCACCGCGCCGGGTATTTCTCGCATAGGATTTAATTTTGACTACTGATCTTGACATGTTAGAGCTCGCCATGCACAGCACCACTTGCACTTCCATCTCAGTCATCGGCTGAATCAGCCGGGGCCTTTAATAAAAAATTTACTCCGCCTTTGATGAGAGCCATCTAAATGTCGCGACCATCACGTTAATTTGATACAAATCAGTGCGTTACGATTTTTCATGCGGACATCTAAGGTGGCTGCCTAGGCTTCAGCGTGTTGGTCTGCTATTTGAGGGGATGCCAATTTTCGGTGGGATGAGAAGCCGCATCGGCGCGTTGTCTGTGAGTGAGTTGAGAGGATGAATCTGGAGCCTAGTCGCGACAAGTCTACACAGCTGCGGGCCGAGATCGAGCACATCTCTTATCGTAACGATGAGAACGGCTGGACGGTGCTCCGCATCCGTAATTGCAATGACCAATCTCAGGTCACGGCTACGGGGTTTTTTGCCGCTGCCCACCCTGGGGCTCAGTTTGAGTTTGTCGGTAATTGGTCGCGGCATCCCCAGTACGGGTTGCAGTTTAAGATTGAGCGCATGGTCCCAGTGCGACCTGATACTGCGGAGGCGCTCGAGCGCTATTTAGCTTCCGGATTGATCAAGGGCATAGGGCCCAAGACCGCGACCAAGATCGTCGCTAAGTTTGGCAGTGACACGTTACACGTGCTTGATCATGAACCGCAAAGACTCAGCGAGATTCAGTCCCTGGGTACCAAAAAGCGGCTGCAGATTATCGAATCTTGGCGCGAGCAGAAATCCGTTGCGGATGTCATGCTGTTTCTCAGTACGCACGGTATTTCGCCCCTTTTTGCCGCGCGGATACGGCGGCACTACGGTGGCGATGCGATTAAAATTGTATCGGCCGATCCCTACCGGCTGGCTAATGACATTCAAGGCATCGGATTTATTGCTGCCGATCGCATAGCGCAAAGTATGGGCATCGCCGGTGACTCGGTTGAGCGATTGCGCGCGGCAGTTATTTATCAGCTACAACAAGGGGAAGAGCGCGGTCATTGTTATTTGACGACAGCTCAGCTGATAAGGGCCTTAGTCACCACGCTCAATTTGACGGAAGCTCAGGTGCTTCAACGTTTTTCCGTGGCATTGGCGGATCTTGCGGATCTTGGTGCTATTGCGCCAGAGACGATGACTATCGATAATGACGACGATAATGGCCCCAAAAAAGAACTCGTTTACTACCGGACTGAACTCCTGGTTGCAGAGTGGAATGTGACCCGTGTAGCTCGGAAGCTACTCGCCAGTGATCTCCCCCATGACATGGATCGCATCGACGCCTGGTTGTCGCGGTACGGCGAAGCCTCAGGCACCGTCCTTGCCGATGAACAGCTAGAAGCGGTGCGCAAGGCAGCGTCGCAGCGGTTATTCATTTTGACCGGTGGCCCAGGTGTGGGCAAGACGACCACGGCCAATACGATCATCAGACTGCTCAAAGCTATGGGCAAGACGGTCGCTTTGGCAGCACCGACCGGCAGGGCCGCACAGCGGTTGACCGAAGTCGCGGCGACGCCGGCGCGAACGATTCATCGCCTCCTTGAGTGGCTGCCCCATTTGCACAGCTTTGCACGAGACGAATCTAATCCCCTGCCTGTCCAGGCGGTGATCGTCGACGAGGCGTCGATGCTCGATATCCGTCTTGCTGACGCGCTGATCAGGGCCGTGCCACCGACGGCACAGCTGATTCTGATCGGTGACGTGGATCAGTTGCCTTCGGTGGGACCAGGTAATGTGTTGCGCGATCTAATAGACTGCGGCGACATACCATGTGTGCGCTTGCAAAAGGTGTTTCGCCAGGCGCAGTGTTCACGCATTATTCAGACGGCCCATGCTATCAACAGTGGTGGTGTTCTGCATGTCGCCAGTTTAGGACGCGACAGTGACTGTCAGTTTGTCGAGGTCGAGAGCGGCGAAGATATTAGGACCACCATTCTGGACCTGGTGGAGCGTCAGTTGCCGCGGGTTTATGGTTTCAATCCCATAAGTGACGTCCAAATACTCACGCCGATGAATCGTGGTGAACTAGGTACCGTATCGTTGAATGAGGCTCTGCAAAAATCGCTTAACCCAGAGGGGCAGGGTAAGCGTGAATATAGGCGTGGCGGTCTCATGCTGCGTCAGGGTGACAAAGTAATCCAAAGCGCCAACAACTACGATCTCGGCGTTTTTAATGGAGACATTGGCTACGTCGTTGATACGCGGGTCGATGGTGGACGGCTTCTCGTTGAGTTTGGCGACGATAAGGTGGTGGCCTACGATGATGAACAAGCGCAGGAACTGCGACTGGCCTATGCCATCACGGTGCATAAATCACAGGGTAGCGAATTTCCTGTTGTCGTCATTCCTTGCACCATGCAGCATTACGTCATGCTGCAACGTAATTTAATGTACACAGCGCTGACGCGAGCGAAGAAGCTGGCCATTTTTGTCGGTTCAAGCAAGGCATTACAGCATGCCATTGGTAATCAGACGAGTGGTCAGCGGCAGACAGGACTCAGTGCTAAACTTAGAGAGACTCCGTGACCAGCCAAGTTAGCCTCAGTCCCGCGGCGAAAGTTATCGGCGGAATTGCTGCCTTTTGGACTCTAGCAGCGACGCTTTTACCGGTCGTGCAGGATGAGGCCTATTATTTTGCATGGGCAAAATACCTCGATCTCGGCTATTTCGATCATCCGCCCGTGGTGGCTTGGATCGGGTGGCCTGCTAATTTCGCAGCGCGTTCGTTCCTCATTGCGCGACTCGGTACTCTGGTTACGAGCGTGCTGACTCTATGCGCTACGCGCCGCCTCCTCCGTATCGTCGGCTTAAGCGCTGGATGGGCACAGGCCACGGGTTTGCTGCTCGCGTTTGGCAATCTGATGGGTTTGGCTTACGGCTTTATTACTACGCCGGACACGGCACTACTGCTGGCCTGGGTTTTAGCTGTGTCGGAAGCCGCACTTGCGCTACGCGGCGCGGAGTGGCGCTGGCTAACAGCGGGTCTGGTCACCGGACTTGGTCTTTGGTCCAAATATATGATGCTCCTGATTGGTCCCGTATTTTTGTGGGCTCTGGTGGCGCAGTTGCGTCAACAAGGGGGCACTCGTCGGGGGCTGCGTGGACCGTGGCCCTATGCTGGCGGTCTCGTTGCCGCCTTGGTCATCGCGCCGCATCTCTATTGGAACGCGCAACATGACTGGATAACCATTCGTTTTCAGGCACGGCATGGTTTTGCGAGCGAACACCTTGGTGTAGGTGCTGCGACTCACTTGCCAGTGCCGCAGGCGGCAAAACCGGGTAGTGCCGAGTGGGAATTGGGCAAATATTGGGGTGATCTCCGCGAGAGTGAGAAGAAGATCGATGCCGCGCCCAAACCGTATGACGATGTATTGAAGTCTCTTAATCGCTATGTGGGTTATTACGGGAGTCAGATTGCTGCGTGGGGGGGGCTCCTAGGAGCTGTCTACGTATCTATGCGCCGCCGTGACGGGGATAAAGATGCGCACACTGGCGAGACGATTTATCCCGAGCTCAAGTCTCTCATGATCGCGGCAACGGCTGTACCTCTCATCGTGTTCGGCTTGATTAGTTTGGGATCGAAGGTGGAAGCTAACTGGTCTGCCATGTACCTTTTAACTGCCGCTGGGCTGTTGACCCCTCACTTGAAATATAAATCTAAATTTGTTTATTTTGGCCTGATGGCCAACTTAGCTGTGATCTTACTTTTGCTCGTTCATGCCCTGACCGGGTTATTACCAGTCAGACCAGACCGTGACCGGTTATTGGCCGAGACCCATGGCTATGCAGCGCTAGCGGCGCGATTGGATCAGCTCGAGCGTCCAGTCTACGCTGACAGCTATCAGATCACGGCTATGGCCAACTTCTATGGCCATTCTCGGACGCTTAAGCAATGGCCGGGTATTACACGAGATTCGGAGTTTGTCCGGCGGCCTGAAATGGCTGGCGGCCAGGATGTGTCGTTACAAAAAGCAGGTGGTTTTTGGTTAGTCACAACCGACCTGCCACGCACCGTAACTGGCTACGTGGCCAAGGAAATGATGCAGCTTAGGGATTGCAAGGACGGTGAGCTTCAGGTAATCAGCTCGTCTGAACCCCGTGAGTCAGCCGATCGCTGCGCTAGGCCGGTCCATCAGTGGTACCTAGTGCGATACGATGTGGCCCTGCATCGCGGGTAACTTTGGGAGCTAGCAGCGTTGCAGAACTACCGTCAGATTATCTGCAGTACTTACAAATCTCTCGAACAGCCTGATTTCAGCTTCGTCAAGCGAGCCTTCGGCTCACGTCCTTACGACCCCATGATCAAGCGGCTCCGTGATTTTGCCGTGATCGAAGAATTGGTTGAGGCCGAAGATGACGTCTGCTTCAGCTATCTCGTGCGTGGACAAAACGCCATGTGGCGCCTGGATCTTTCGATCGTTGGCCCCTTTGGCATTTTCGTCCGCGTCAAGGCGCGGGTGACCGGTGATGACTTCCTTTACCCCGGCCGCTTTGATTTGACCGGGTTTGAAGTCAAGTTACTCGAGATGCTACGCTCTGCTGGCATCAAGCTTATGACCACCGAAGAACTCAACGTCGAAATGCCCATGACGTTGTATAATACGGATAGACACAAGGTGCGTCTTTACCAAGCGCTCTTTTCGGACCGGGAGCTACCTCCATGGGAAGTGTGACGATCGCGAAGGTGCTGGTGCTGGTTTTGACCCTAGGATTTTCGATTAACGAAATGGCGCGCGGCAAGCGCTTCATGCGCAATTCGCAGCGTACGCGCCGTCCGGCCAGAACGTACGACTCCAACTAGCGTAGCAGCCAAGCGGGAGCAGGTTTTAGGGTTTGGGCGCTAAGATCGACCCAAGGTAGATATCTTGCTCCTGGCCTGTGAAAGGCCCGCGTACCAGTTTACGGTCGATGAGGAATTTCTTGATGGCGTGTCTCGCGTAGCGAATGTTATGGCGCTTGAGTATTTCGTAGCAGCCAAACATCATGTGTTCTGCAGTTTGAAGGCGTTTGGAGGCGTTAAATTGCAAGCACTGTTTCAGTAACTTAACCATCATGGCGTTCAGCGCGCGATCGGTGATGTTGAGTCGGTCGAAACTAATTTTTCGCATCGACTGAAGGATTTTTTGGCGGTCAGTCAAACCCGGCACCGCTTTGCGTCCAGCAATCATTTCATACAAGATCAATCCAGCGCAGTAGATATCCGTTTGCGGGCAAATCGCTGCTTCGGATATATGCTCGGGCGAGTAGTAGCCTGGCGTCCCAATCATGTAGTTTTTGTAGTCCTCGATTTCTACCTGACAAGAGAGCCCAAAGTCCGTCACCATCACGCGCCCGCTGCGATCGATCAGAATATTTGACGCCGACAGATCTGAGTGAATGGTGTCGTGAAGATGAAGGTGATCGATACCCTTCATCATATCGATAATGATACTCAGGGCGATGAGCGGTGGCACTAAACCGGCTTGTTTGATGAAGGAGTGTCCAGACCAGCCTTCGACAAACTCCGTCACGATAAAACAGTTTGGCGGTTCGAAGTAGCTATCTAAATACCCAACCACGTGCTTGTGATGCATGCCAGCCATGATTAGGAGCTCACGGTGAAAAATACCGAGAAATCGCCTGTTCTGCGCGTATTTATCGTGCAAGACCTTGACTGCGACGGTCCCGCCAGTTCTCTCATCAATGGCACGAAACACGCGTCCGAGGCCGCCTACACCGACTTCTTCGATGATGCGGTAGTTTCCGAGTTTCTGCGGCATTTTGCTGTTGGCTTGCGACAATTCCGGTAAACCTATGGTTGTCGCCGGAAGGATGATCCTCCTGGCAACCGATTTATCGGGAGATTCAGCCAGCTAATGAGCGCTCACTGCCGAATTTTATTTGGTAACATGCCCAAACACAGACACAGATCTCAATTAATGCGGGTGTTTACGATAGCATTGTCGGGATGTCGTCTAGTCCCCCGGTAGCCAATTTTTCATAGATTTCAGGGGCGATCTCGTCGGCATAGTAGCCCAAAATTCCAAGAACACGCCCTAATGTCTCCAGGCCGAAATTATTGGTTAACACCTGGCACGACAGACTGACTTCGCCTAGCTCAGAGACTGCGATTTTGGCTAGCTGTAGACGACTGTTAAGTTCTAAGAGCTCACGACTAAGCCCATGGTCCCGAGGTGAGTCGACCAAGAGATCGATCAGCGGGCGCACCTCGAACGACACGCAGGTTTGACTTAGTCGAATGCTCAGCGGGAAATAGCGCTGACCGCCCTGAAATCCCGTATGCCACTGCTGCTCGTCAACCTTCTCATAAGACCAGCCATAGTCTTGTAGCATTGACTCAAAATCTTGTGCGGTAAGTTGTTGCATCCCCAGCCGCCCGTGAAGAAGATTGATAATCTCTAAACGCTAACTGTTTGGCGAGCGCTGGTCAACGACAGAGCACGGTTTCGACTAAAACTTCATTTCTTTAATTTCGTCTACGACGTCAGTCTCAGCGGTGGTCCTTTGCAGCTCACCAACCAAAATACCTTGTTTAGGCGTCATATGGCGCCGAGCCGCCTCAAGATAAGCGATCTGTACCCAGCTAGCTTGTTTGGCCAGCAATGCTGCCAGCAAGTCGGTATTTGCTGGGATGTATTCCTCCACAACGCCCTGGGCCTGCTCCGCTAAGGTCAGATTGCGCGAGACGGCGAAGTAGAAAAGGTGCTCAAAACCCACGGCGCCGGCCGTTGGCGGGTAGGATTTCATGTGTTTCAGAATGGCCATGGCCGTATAGAGATTGATGCTTGAGAGCGTGAGCTGTCTGAGTTCCTCTGCTTTAGGGATTGATAAGTAGAGGAGGAAGTCGTCGGATGCCCGTTTGGGATCGAGATGAATCATGGCCTGGGCAAACTCTTCGTCGCCCTTAGACATGAGACCGACGCGCATCATGGTGTATGCACTGTAGAGGTGGTTAGCGCGCACGGCATTAGCCATTTGCGGGATCATGATATTCTGCTCTTCACCCTCCGCCACGGCTCGGGACAACTCGATATCGATAACCTTAGCAAGTGCTGCAGACGGTTTTACGGCAGCTAGTTGCCACCCAAGCTGCTGTGCTAAATTACGCCCCGATCCGATGAGTTCACGAAAGAAGTCGGGCGCCAGGGGCACTGGCATGGCTACGTACAGGTGACCGGCGTTAATGAGCTGGGTATGGTCATAAGTGGCGAGATTTTTGTGCAGCATGTCTCGCACTATATCTGCCGCAGCGACACCCTGCTCACGCCTTTTAACCTCTTTCTTTACTTGCACAAGTGTATCGCCACCGTAATCGACAGCCGCCTTGAGGGCCTGGTCCAGCGGAATTTTGTCGTTAATAGCTGGTGGTGGCGGTAGTGGCTTCCGCTCCGTTTCCTGCGTCTGACTGTCCGTTGTCTTGCAGGCGGTGGGGAGGGCTGTCAAAGCTACGGCAAGTAGTAACATAGAGGCATACTTCATCGTTTACTCCCAGGTCATTTTTGAGCGGAAATTCGCTTACGACGCGCCAGACTTCATGGTGCTTATGATGACGCGGATTTGGTTGCCAAGGGCTTGTGACAGAGCTCTCTCGAGCTCGTTGGTGGCACTATCTGGAACACTAAGTCTAACCTCGACCGTTGCTCCCCCGGGTTCCATCTCGCATCGTATCAGGCGGATGCCGCAGCGCAAAAAGGTTTCCGTCCAGATCCGACTACTGATGCGGGACATTGGTAGATGCACACCCAATTCATTTTCAAATGGGATATGCAACACACGGCTAAACTCGGTGAGGAATTGGCTTGGATCGACTAGTCGGATCCGTTCAGGTCCGGACTGCTGGCTTTGGTTTTTTAAAAGGTCGGTAACGAAGCCTAGCCGCTTTTGCAGGCGCAAGATGAAGATCACTAGCACGATGGACGCTACCGCAGCAAAGAAATGGATGACAGCATTCATAAGAGCACCAGAACTAGCGGTAAAAGGATGAGCCACCATGCTTTTGACTCACTACGCTGTGCGCCCACCGTTCCACAGCCAGGCTGTACGCGGTCGTAAACACCGCCCGAGTAGGAGGCCGACTTGCCGTCAAGGGCCGCTGCCGCATTGACAATTCCTGATCCAAGGAGCGGCCAGCGCTGGGGCGAACCTGCCACCAGGGGGTCGTAGTACAGATAGTTGATGCCGTTATTTATGTCTGGATCATAGACGCGCTTGTCGGCGGTAGCGATGATGCTGTTACGAAGGGCATCAACCGACCGGTCGGGATCGTAAGCTAAGACAAGTCCAGCAACACCAGCCACCACAGGTGATGCCATCGAGGTGCCTTTTTTCAGTTTAGTAGTGCCACCCGGAACGGTCGAATCGATGTCGGTGCCGTTATTTCCACCTGGAGCCGACACTTTAACCCAGGGCCCAAAGTTGGAATAAGTGGCCTTCTCATCTTCGGGTCCGGTAGCCGAAACGCCCACAACGCCGGGGTAGGCCGCCGGATATGAGCGCAGCATAGAGTCTTCGTTACTTGCTGCGGCGACGACTAGAATTTGGCTGGCTGACTGACTCAGCACGTTGACCAGGAGTTCTACGGCACGGTTGGAGGTGTATTTACCAAACGACGAGTTGACAACCCTGACCGCGCCGCGACCGGCGTTGCGAAATAGCGCCACATACTGCATCGCGTTGATAATCGATTCGTCAGACGCTGAGCCCTGACCTTCGATGTTCGAAATAATTTTGACCGGTAGTATTTTGCACACGGGACACACGCCACCGACAAAGGTACTAAGACCGAGTGTAGATTTTTCCGCGGTGTTTATTCCCAACTCAGCAGCAATGATGCCCGAAACATGGGTGCCGTGTTCGCAGACCGAAGCGTCGGCTGGATTGGGTCCAGACAGACAATTTTGATTGTATCCGGCCAACCCGTAAGGAATCACCGTACCGACGCCCAAATTGCCACGCGTTGCTTGTGTCGTATCGCAGCCGTGTACGTCATCGACGCAGCCGGAGACGCCTGGTGTTGGATTGGTGAAGATCTTATCCTTGAGCGCCGGGTGCTCGATATCGACACCGCTGTCGAGAACGGCGATGACAGGGGTCTGACTCGGGTTGATGTTAGCGGTCGACAGCTTCGAGAGGGCCTCAGGTAAGTTGATCTTCTCGTGCCACCAAATGCCTGCGCTCTTGTATCGTTCGGCCAACTCTTCGGTGAAAGGATTATCCATAAGGCGGTTAGTGTAGTTGGGTTCAGCAAACCAGATGGCTCCCTCGGCCTCCCATGCCGCGAGCATCGACTGGGCATCCTCGTGAGAGGCAAAATCCACAGCTGTGATTGCTGCCGGCATCTCGGCCAACGAGGACTGATCCCAAGCTAGACGCAGTGGGCTGGGTATCTTGGCTAATCCGGAGGTGATCCCGCGCTTGGCGGGATTAGCAAGGTCTACGGTCGCCAGGTAGCGTAGATCGCGGACCCTCGTGTCGCCCCGAAAGTCGGATGACAAATAACTGTAATGATGGCTATATTCGTCTCTAAACGAGGCAAACTTTAAGAGTGTGGCTCCGACCTGGGAGCGGAACGTCACGATATAGCTGTGGGGCACGACCTGCCCTGATTTGACCTCGGTCGGGGTTGCCATTCTGACAACCGGTGCAGGGGAGGAGTCAGCCTCGTGCCATGGGTCTCTCAATTGGCCGCATGCCGCTAGGCACCAACCCAACGAGACTATGATGCTATGGGTCACAGTATTCATATTGTACGATCATACGATCGGCGTGGAGCAAAAGCGAGTCTAAGCAGTACAGGTCACATGAGGGTGTCGCAATCATGAGCGTAAGCAACGCAAAGAAGCAGATTATCGTGCGCCAACCAGAGGACGCTCCTCGGACGATGTCCTCTGTAGCGTCCATGTTTGCTGAGGCCAAAGCTCTTGGGTTTCGTTCGACTCTGGTTTTGCATGAGGATAGTCCTGAAAATGGGCAAATCCTCGCCCGGAGGCAGCATGACGTAAGGGCTTCACTTCGGACTCTCGATCTGAGTGTCAAAGCTTTGACATCGGGCTACCGATTCGCGGACGAGCTGGCCCAGGCAAAAATTGCCGCGATCCATCGCGCTGTGCAATGTCTTGAGCGAGAAGTTGCATTGCTTAGCGCTGTCCTGCAGGCCGAATAACAGGCTCCTATCCTGTTTTTTTCTGGCTGATGTGAGACAATACTGCTATGCACTTCAGCTCTGCTGGGCGGTCTTGCCCAGTGCTTGTCCTAGATCCGCATGTAGTTGTTATTAGCTAGCAGTCATTGGGTAGTAGTCATTGATCACTCCAGCACCAATTCCCCCTGTATTCGTCGTTTCAGCTCCTTCTGGAACAGGCAAGACCACGCTTAATCGCCGTCTTGTTAAGGAACATCCAGAGGTCGAGCTCTCTGTCAGCTATACGACGCGCGCCAAGCGGCAAGGCGAGATTGAGGGTGTTCATTATCACTTTGTGACGCGCGAGTATTTTCAGGGGTTAATCGACCGTGGTGAGATGCTCGAGTATGCCGAAGTGTTTGGCACCTTGTACGGGACGCCTAAGGATGAGTTGAGACGTCTGGCGCAGGCCGGCAAGAAGGCGCTACTTGAGATTGATGTTCAAGGGTGGAAGCAGGCTAAGGGACTTCTGCCCGGTGCCGTGTCGATCTTCATTTTGCCGCCCTCGGTTGAGACCCTTTGGCAACGCCTCGAGGGCCGTGGCACGGAACCACTTGCCGTGCGTTGGCGCCGTCTCATGGCGGCCAAGGCCGAGATCGAAAGTGGCGGCAACTACGACCACTTTATCGTGAACCACTCCCTCGAGGGTGCCTACAGTGAGCTTCAAGGTATTATAATAAATGGTGAAAAATCAAAGATGAGTGCCGCCAACGGAGCCGCCCTGTGCCAGGACCTGCTCCGTGAATTTGCGACGGCGCCATGGATCGATGCTCTCCGTGCGGAATTAAGTAAGGCGACGTAAGCCGATGCTTTTATTTTGGTAACGAGAACGGTGCAAATGTAGCGACTTAGTGCGGGTTCTAGAGTTAAACTGCAGATACCAGGCGGGATCCAGACAGCATGAACTCAAATAGCCCCAGTGACAGCCCCAGCAAAACCAAAGAACCGGTGAGTTTTGTCGCCGCCGAGCATGATCCCGACGTCATCTATCGCGAGTTGGTCAGTAACCTGCAGTCCTACATGCGGGACGAAAAGCTCGACATTATCCAAAAGGCCTACCAGTTTGCCGCCGCTCATCACCGCGATCAGAAGCGGCGGTCGGGTGAGCCTTACATCACGCATCCCTTAGCTGTTGCGAATATTCTGACTACCTTGCGCATCGATCTTGCCTCGATAGTAGCTGCTATCTTGCATGACACCGTTGAGGATACGGATGCCACGCTTGAGGATATCGAACGCGAGTTTGGGGCCGATGTCAGCAATCTGGTCGATGGTTTGACCAAAATCAGCAAGATCAAGTTTCGCTCGAGTCAGGAGCGTCTGGCGGAAAACTTCCGCAAAATGGTCTTGGCGATGGCACAGGATCTCCGTGTCATTTTGGTCAAGCTAGCTGATCGTCTGCACAACATGCGGACCTTGGATAATCTGCCAGAAGTTAAGCGGCAGCGTATTGCCGAGGAGACCCTTGAGATTTACGCGCCTCTCGCCAATCGCCTTGGCCTTTACGGGCTTAAGAGCGAGATGGAAGATTTGTGTATGCGGGAGCTCAAGTATGACATCTACCGCGAAATCAGCAAAAAGGTCGCGATTAAGAAAGCTGAGCGCGAAGCCTATATTGCTGAAGTTAGGAATATCCTCGCCAATGAGCTTGCTAAATATGGCTTCACCAATTTAGTCGTTTACGGGCGACCTAAGCATTTCTACTCGATTTATAAGAAGATGGCCGACCGAGGTCTTGAGTTTGAGGATATCCACGATCTCTTCGCTTTCCGCATCATTGTCGACAACGTCAAGGACTGCTACGAGGCCCTTGGTGTGGTTCACGCCATGTGGAAGCCGATGCCTGGGCGGTTCAAAGACTATATCGCCATGCCCAAGGCCAACCTCTATCAGTCCTTACACACCACGGTGATCCGACCTAATGGTGAACCGGCCGAGATTCAGATTCGCACGCACGAAATGAATCAAACCTGCGAGCTGGGTGTGGCCGCGCACTGGGTTTACAAGGAGCGTAATGCACCGCCTCAAGGTGCAAACGCTGACCTTAAGAAGTTTTCCTGGCTGCGCCAGATCATGGAATGGCAAAAGGAAATCAAGGACCCTGACGAGTTCCTCGAGGCGGTCAAGGTCGACCTCTTTGAGGAGGAGATTTTTGTTTTCACTCCCAAGGGTGATGTCATTCAGTTGCCCGCCGGGGCAACGGCGCTGGATTTTGCGTTTAATGTGCACACCAAGATCGGCATCACCACCGTCGGCGCCAAGGTTAATGGGCGCATGGTGCCGATCAAAAAGAATTTGAAGAATGGCGATATCGTCGAGATTTTAACGTCGCCACAACAAAAACCGGGTAAAGACTGGCTGAGCTTTGTTACCACCTCGAAGGCTCGTAACAAAATCAGGTCTTATTTACGCTCGGAGCAGCGCGACCGCAGTCGTGCTCTTGGGCGTGAAATGCTTGCGCAGGAGCTGGAGGCGCTAGGCCTTGAATTTGATAAGCTCAAAAGCGCTGATGTTGAGTTGCTCTGCAAGTTTGGCAAGGAGAGCACGCTCGAGGATGTACTGGTCGCTATCGGCTACGGGAAGGTGAACCCTAAGGAGCTCCTGACCCGCGTTTATCCTAGTAAACAGCCGAAGGTCGCCGTCGATAAACTGGAGACGGTCAAGTCATCAGCGAGTGATAAACAAAAAGCTGCCGGTGGCGATAAAAAAGCCGCACCAAATGGCGGTATTTTAGTCCACGGTATCGAGAATGTACTGATCAATTTCGCTCGTTGCTGCCATCCGCTTCCGGGTGAATCCATTGTTGGATTCATCACCCGTGGTCGTGGCGTGACGGTGCATCGCGGTAGCTGTCCGCGGGCCCTTGATTTAGATCCGCAGCGACGCGTTGATGTGCAGTGGGCGAGTGAGGCCGAGTCTAGTCATGGCCAGCACGCAGCTTTTTTGCGCGTGACTGCCAAGGACCGGCAAGGCGTATTGGCCGAAGTAACGAGTGCAATTTCATCTTGCGGAGCCAATATCCAGCGTGCTCAGATACGGGTGACCCCTGACCTCTCCGGTATCCTTGAATTCGAGATGACGCTGCAGAGTCTGACACAGCTGCAGGCCATCATCCGCAAGGTTGAAGCGATACCGTTTGTGCAGAAGGTCGAGCGGATGAGTACGCATCGCATTAACCGCAACTAGGATTTAAACTATGAGCATAGCTACCTTACTACTCGCAGCCACACTCGCGACCGCCCAGGCGGCGGATAAAAAAACGCACAGCCAAGTCGATGCCCGGGCCGAGGTTGCTGGTGACCTGGTGAAATTTTCCTTCAAAGTGAATGTGGCCGACGGACTGCATCTCAATAAAGATGCGCCGTGGTCCCTCAAGTTGCAGCCAGCGGTAGATATCGAGTTTAAGCAAAATAAACTCGGCCGGACTGAGTTGGACGAGGCGCTGCCAGGATTCAGTGTCCAAACCGTGACCAAACCTAAGGCTGCCAAAGGCACTCTGCCTTATACGCTGACGGCTTTTGTCTGCACAGATGACAAGAAGCTTTGCTACCGCGATGTGCTGCAGGGCGAAGTGGCGTGGCAGCGCCCCTGAGGATCCCAGAGGATTGAAGGCACCTCCGGCGACGTTAGGTGCCTGCGAGTGCCTTTTGCAAATCAGCCTCGTTCCAGATGGGGATACCAAGTTTTTTGGCTTTGACCATCTTGCTTGAGGTTGAGTCGGTATCTTCGGTGATGACGGCATGCGTCGCTGACGACACCGAACTACCAACTTTACCGCCGGCCGCCTTGATCGCTTTTTCGATCTCAGCACGAGGGCGACTGAGCGCTCCTGTGATCACCAGCTGCTTGCCCGAGAGTGGGCCGTCACCGGAAAACGTGGCGCCCTCTTCTACGGTGATACCGACCGCGAGCAGCTCGTCAATGAGGGCTGCTTTGGCCTTTAAGCCGTCGACTAATTGAACGGCAGATTTAGCGGCAAAACCTTCGATGGCGGCAATCTGCTCAGCCGTGAGTGCGCGTAGGTTTTTGAGCGTCGGCGCCTCAGCGATTAATTTTTCCCAGGTGGTAACGCCAGCGCCTTCGATACCGAGGCCACTAAGGAACCGCGCCAGAGGTAACTTGCGGCTACGGTCGATGTTGGCGTGTAACTTGGAGGCCATCTTATCTTTAGTTTGTGGAATCTTGAAGAAGTCCTCAAGTTGCAAACGGTAAAGGTCCGGGATGGAGCGGACCAAATCAGCCTGCATCAGGGCGCTTAGGCGCTTTTCGCTCAGGTCGTCGATCTCAGCTACTTTGATCCAGTTGAGGATGCTACCAAGCTGCTGTGCGGGACATCCCTCAGTATTGGGGCAAATCAGCCTCACATCATCAAACAAGAGACCTGCACCACACGAGGGGCAGTGCGTTGGTAGCTGAGGCGCGCCACTGGCGGCTTCGATTATTTGTAGAAACTTGGGGATCACCTCGCCCGAGCGCACAATTTCGATCTGATCTCCGGCTTTGATGCCGAAAGTATTGACATGCGCAGCATTGTGCAAGGTCACATTGGTGATCATGGCGCCACTTAAGGAGACTGGCTCAATCACCGCCACGGGAGTGACAATGCCCAGGCGCGACGTGGCCCATGTGACATCGCTGATGCGACTGACTGCCGTCTCGCCTTGCCACTTGAAGGAGATTTTGTAGCGGGGGTGATGCGCCGTATTACCGAGCGCGTGCTGCTTAGCTAGGTTGTCGTAGCTGAAGACGGCGCCATCGGCCGGGACTTCGCCCTCGTTCATCGCTTCCCGCACCTGCTCAAGATACCTGCTGACAGCGGCCTCGCCCTGGAGGCGCTCAGGCAGCGGCAGCCTAAAGCCATTGTTACCTAGCCATGTCAATTGCTCCATCTCGCTCTTAAGACCGAGATCCTGCTCAATGCCGGAGAGGTTGAAGCCGAAAAAATTGAAGTGTCGCGCGAGCTCACTGTGTGTCTTGCGCCCAAGAAGTCCCGCCACAATATTGCGTGGGCTCGTCGGCCGGTCGAGACCCAGTGCGGTCATCTCCTCGGCCAGACGGATAAAGTTGGTCTCGCTGCAGTAGAGCTCCCCACGTATCTCAACGGTCCCCTTGAGTGGTACCTGAGGGACAACGTCGCTTACCCAGCGCACCTTAACTGTGACATCTTCACCGACCAGACCGTTGCCGCGAGTCTTGGCCTGCGTGAGCGAACCATCCTCGTAGATAAGGCTCATACTCACACCGTCAATTTTGAGCGTACCGACCACCCAATCGGCGTCGGCCCAGCGCAGGAGCTCAGCGACATCGTAGGTCTTTTGCAAGCTCAGCATAGGCTGCGCGTGCTTCACTTTAGGTAGGTCCGACGTTAGCGCGCCACCCACTAAGCTTAGCGCTGGGTGATTTGGCGCTAGCGTGCGCAGCTCGTCTTCGAGGCGGTCGTATGCAGCATCAGCGATCTCCGGCTTACCGGCATAATAGGCTCTTTTGTGGTGGACTATAGACTCAGCAAGCGCAGCGATGCGGTCTGCCGCATAGGGAGAACGTGATGCCATATTTGACCTCTCGATGATCTCAAGATCCGAGCATGATGCATTTAGCTGCGACGGGGAAACAACACATTTTCGACAAATAAGGCCACCGATTGCAAGTACACCGATTGATTGGCCTTCTTGCGGAAGCCGTGCCCCTCGTCCTTGGCCAGCAGGTACCAAGCCTCATGACCATTGTCGCGGACGGCCTTGACGATCTGCTCGGCCTCACTCACGGGAACTCTAGGGTCGTTGAGTCCTTGAATCACGAATAGTGGTTTGACGATCTTAGCGACATTAGTCAGGGGAGATATGCGCTCCAAGTACGCCTCCATTTCTGGATCACGCTCGTCACCGTATTCCACGCGGCGCAGATCTTGACGGTAGGATTTTGTATTTTTTAGAAAACTCAGGAAGTGGCTGATACCAACCACGTCAACACCGCCAGCGAGTCGATCACTGTAGTGGGTGAGACTCGCAAGTGTCATGTAGCCACCGTAGGATCCGCCCATCACCATCACGCGTGAGCTATCGAGGTCCGGCTGCGTGGCAATCCAGTCAAGCAGGGCGCCAATATCGCGCACGGAGTCCTCGCGCAACGTTCCGTTATCAAGAGTTAGGTAGGTCTTGCCGTAGCCAGAAGAGCCACGCACGTTTGGAGCGATCACCGCAACGCCAAGGTCACTGGCGAAGTATTGAATATTGGCGGAAAATCCAGGTCTAAACTGGGCCTCTGGGCCCCCATGGATATTGATGATGACAGGTAATTTGCCAGTCCGCTTTAGGTCACGGTAGAGAAATGCTGGGATCAGACGACGCTTACCGGCGATTTCATCAAAAGTAGGGAAGTGGATAAGCGATGGCTCCACTAAACGACTCGCGTCTAGTCCACCCATTTCACTCTGCGTCCAAGCAGCCAACTTTTTGTGCTTTAGATCGAGCACATAGGCATCGCTAGACGACTTGGCGCTGCCGTAGGTCAGGGCGAGGAGTTCTGGCTTTTTCGGGTGGAACTCGAGGCCGTGGATTTGTCCAAACGGTAGCTCGGCCACCTCACGATGACGCCGCGACTTCGTGTCTAGGAGGTAAAGTTTGCTATAGCCGTCGGCATTGACGAGAAATGCGAGATTTTTACCATCGCCCGAGAGTCGCACACTCTCCACATCCCAGGGGATAGCAGCGGTTAGTGGCTTGGCTTTGAAACTAGCTACATCGATCTCATAGAGCGATTGAAATTCGCCCGTGCCGTCATGAGTGACAAAAATCCGGCTGTCGTCACGGGCAAAAGTGGCTGCGCCAAAGGCGACTTTTGGTCCTGCAGTTATCTCTCTAAACTGCTTTGTTTTTACATCAACCAGATAAAGCTGCGATTCATTGGCCGAGATCTCCTTGAGGGCCAATAGTTTGTCGCCACTCCAGCTAAACTCAAGTGGCACCCAGTTGCCGCCCTCTTGCAAGATCAGCTCAGCCTTGGCGTCGTCGCGCATGAGATCCTGGACGTAAACATCGACGTCGCGACCGTTGCGTTGATTGCTGGCGAAAGCGATGCGGCGACCCTGGTGATCCCAGTGTGCCGCTTGATGGCGTGATTTGCCGTCACTGAGTAGGCGCGTTTGGCCCGATCTCAAATCGAGCAAATGGATCTGCAGATTTTCATTGCCGCCACTATCACGTAAAAAGAGGATCAGAGGCCTCTCTGGGTGAACTTCAGCCCCGGCAACGGGTTCGTTGAAAAAGGTCAACTGACGCCGATAAAATAGCGGCGCCTGGACGCTATGCAGCTGCGAGGTCTCACCAAATCTAGTCGAGACAACGAGTCCTTCGCTTGCCGGTAACCAGCCGACCACGCCAGCTGCACGGACGTTCTCATACTGGGCTAAACGCTCCTTTAGAGATTCCGGTATCTCTGGGATCTCTTCCATCACCAGATTGCCGCTCTCGCGACGCTGAACCGCATCGGTGGCGGCGGGAGCAACCGCGGCGGCGCTTAGACACATCGCGATACATGAGGCAAGCCTGCCCAGTACAGTAAAAGGCGCTACGAAAAGTGTCACAAGGCACTCCGATTTTGGTGATCAGGTAAGGCGGTCTCGCCTCATGGCGCCGCCTTGGGAGTGTCGTTTTTTATCGTATTACTCCTATTTTTTCCAGGCTTAACCACTCACGGTAGGTAGGCCTTTAGCCTGCCATTCGTTCATGCCACCTGTGACGTTGTATACCGCCTCAAATCCGCTACTCGCGAGCATTTGCGCTGCGTACATGGACCGCGAGCCTGATCTGCAGAGCAGGTACACGGGTGATTTGCGATCGATTAATTTTGCGACGGCAGTGGGAGTAAATGAGCTCAGCGGCATGTTGCGAGCGATCGTGGAGCTCAGCGCGGCGAACTCCTCTGGCTCCCGCACATCGATCACGCCGATGGCCCCTGATTCTTGCTGGAGTCGGTAAAGTTCCGTGGGTGTGATGTTTTTGACTGCCATTGTTTGAGTCTCCTTTTGGTTCAGCCTACAGCCACTAACATTCCAAAAGCTGTGCCAGTCCGGCTCTCTGGAACTTGGCTATTCATGATTGATAGTTAGCAAAAGAAACGTGCGGGGAGTGGTATCCAGACGCCTATGTTGGTATCGAAATGATGATACAATGTTAATACATATTGAAACAATGCCTGGGCGGTCAGGCGCAGTCTCGGCAAAATTTCGCCGTAGTCACTGGAGGTTGACGTTCAGTAAGGGCTGGCACGGATTGTGGTTGGATGTACGTAGGACTTGGTGTGGGGTCTGAAGGCTTAGGGCCAAAGGAAAATGGGGGGCACCATGGAAATCAAGGCATTTTACGATCCGACTACATTCACCCTAACTTATGTGGTGTTTGATCCTGCAACGAGGGACGCGGTCATTATCGACCCCGTATTGGATTACGATCCGGCGTCAGTATCCACGTCAACTGCCTCACTGGAAAAACTGTACGCGTTTATTGATGCGCATCAGTTGCGTGTTCATTACATACTGGAAACCCATGCTCACGCCGATCATTTGTCTGGGGCCCTTGAGCTTAAGAATCGCTACGTCAACGATGCGAAGATAGCTATTGGCGAGCGTATCACGAGGGTACAAAAAACTTTCAAATCCGTTTTTAACTTCCCTGAGTCATTTCATGCGGACGGAAGTCAGTTTGACCGCCTCTGGAAGGATGGCGAGACTGTAAGAGCAGGTTCTCTTGCATTTCTCGTATTATTCACACCAGGTCATACACCGGCTTGTGTTAGTTACCTATGCGGCGACGCTGTGTTTACAGGTGATGCCCTCTTTATGCCTGACTACGGTACAGGACGATGTGATTTCCCCAATGGTGACTCCAAAGCTCTGTTCCACTCCATAACAGAACGACTTTACAAACTCCCCGAGTCGACGCGTGTATTCGTCGGCCATGACTATCAGCCCAATGGGCGAGAGTTGGCTTATGAGACTACTATTGGAGCCTCTAAAAACACCAATGTCCAGCTCAGGGCAACAACAACGGAATCTGAATTTGTCGCGTTCCGAGATAAGAGGGATGCGACTCTCGCGGCTCCTAGGCTTCTCTTCCCAAGTGTGCAGGTAAACATTGCCGCAGGTAAATTTCCAGAGCCAGAATCGAACGGAACGGTATACTTGAAGCTACCCGTTAAAAAAGCAAAGTGAGGATTCCGCATGATGCAGCAAAAATTTAAGGTCCTCATTCTAGGCGGCGGCACTGGTGGCATTGCGGTAGCGGCGCGCTTAATGCGTGACGGGCTAGGTGGTCACATTGCAATCATCGACCCAAGTGAGTTTCATGATTACCAGCCTTACTGGACTTTAGCTGGCGTTGGCCTCGTATCAAAAAATTCAAGTCGTCGTTCCATGACCTCCGTCGTTCCGCCTGGAGTCACATGGATCAAGGCCTCCGTTAAGTCCATCGACCCCGATAACCGTGAGGTTGTATCTGCCGATGGTCAGAGGTTTAGCTACGATATCCTCGTGGTTGCTCTCGGTCTTACACTAAACTACGATCATATGGCCGGTGCTCAGGAGTCTTTGGGGAAACAGGGAGTGATCTCCGTTTACCAATTTGATCAGTTAGATGCAGCTAGAGAGGCGATCGAGAACTTTAGCGGTGGCACGGCGATCTTCACAATGCCACCGGTACCTATCAAATGCGCTGGAGCCCCACAAAAGGTCATGTATCTCGCGGATGATATTTGGCGGCGTCGAGGTGTGCGGGCGAAATCACGCATTATTTTTGCTAGTGCCGGTGCAGCAATCTTTGGCATTCCGGAGTTTGCAGCCTCACTAAGTAAAGTCATCGCGCGCAAAGAGATTGAAACTTGGTTCCAGACTAAACTGGTTGGCGTGAGAGCCAGTGATCAGGTGGCGGTTTTTGAACGAGTCACCAATGGCGAGGTTATTAAAGAAGAGGTCAAGTTTGACCTGTTACACGTTGTGCCGCCCATGAGCGCTCCGCGCGTTATCAAGGATTCGCCGCTGGCTTCTGACGAAGATGCACAACGTGGCTGGCTAGCTGTTGATAAGCATACCTTGCAGCATCTGAAGTTCCCCAACGTCTTTGGTGTCGGTGATGTTACAGGAGTGCCAAACAGTAAGACGGGTGCCGCCATTAGGAAGCAGGCACCCGTTGTGGCAGCCAATATAGCGAAGCACCTGGCCGGCCAGAGCGACTTCCTACGCTATGACGGATATTCGTCATGTCCTTTGATTACAGATATCGGCAAGGTGATACTGGCCGAGTTCGGTTATGACGGTAAGTTGATGCCATCATTTCCACTGGACCCTACAAAAGAGCGCCGCCTTTACTGGCATCTTAAGAAGGATCTGCTCCCGACTCTATACTGGCAGGGCATGATGAAGGGACGGATGTAATGGCAAAATTACACAAGCGTCCAAAGATCCAGCCTACCGTATTCCATGGCATGGTCACTGTATCTGAGAACATGATCGCATTTGTAAAGCTCTTAGAGCGCGCGGCCAAATGCGAGGCTAACATTCTCATTCGCGGTGAATCGGGTACGGGTAAGGAGCTCGTGGCACGCGCTATCCATGATCTGAGTCCGCGGTCGAAAGGACCTTTCCAGGCTCTCAATTGTGCCACGCTGACGGCAGAGCTGATGCTCTCAGAGCTTTTTGGTCATGTTAAGGGGGCGTTCACTGGCGCTCATGCAGATAAAAAAGGTGTCTTTGAAATTGCTCATCATGGCACGCTATTCTTAGATGAGATTGCCGAACTGCCCCGTGACCTGCAGCCACGTCTGTTGCGCGTATTGCAAGAGCGTCAGTTTTCACCAGTTGGATCTTTTAAATTGATCAATGCCAACACGAGATTAGTCTCCGCCACTCATAGGTCTCTGCGCAAGATGGTGGACGACGGAGAGTTTCGTGCTGATTTAATGTACCGGGTCCGTGTAGTGCCACTGTTTCTCCCGAGATTGGCGGCACGAGGTCGGGATATAGAGGTGCTGACTTGGTTATTCATAGATGAGTTTAATCGTCACCGGCAACGCATCATCACCGCCATTGATGACGATGCGATGGCTGCGCTGCTGAAATATTCATGGCCAGGTAATATTCGGGAATTACGTAATAATATCGAGTATGCGTCGGTAATGGGTGAGGGTGAAATCCTGCGGTTAAGCGAGTTGACGCCTGAGGTGCAGGGAGCCCCAAGTCCTCAGCATGAGGCTCAAACCGGCCTCAGCGTTAAACAGCAGGAAATTAATCTGATCTTGGAAGCGTTGAGAGCGACAGGCTTTCACAAAGGTGAGGCGGCTAAAAAACTAGGCTATAGCCGCGCAAAACTTTGGCGCAAGATTCGAGAATACGCGATCCAGTGACCCATAGTATGTTGGGCTTGTATATCAATGGGTTCGTGTATGATTGGTTTTGTGTACGATTGGGTGAGCGGAGGTGCTTATGAATGCGATCGACGCTAGGTCCGGAGCTCTGGGTGCACACATCGTCAAGGCGGTGCGCGCCCTCTATGAGGTTCACCCCTATCCGCATTATCCTCTCTTTGCCAAACCGCGCTGGCAAGATGGATACCTGACACATTCGCATTTTGCTGCACGTTTAGCCGGGGACCTGCTCGGGGGAGCTGCGGGAGTTGATCCCGCGCAGTTTAGCTTGCCGGCGACCAATGTCCTGATCGGTGGAGGCGGCGAAATCCTGCCCTATATCATGCGGAAATGGGAGTCACAGGATCACCGGATCGTGACCGTAGATCTATCGGCATCCAGTTTGAGACGAGCCCGGTGGCGGTGCAAATGGTATCCCCGCTCCATCCGTTTTGAACATGGCGACCTAGATCAGTATCTAAAGCGCTGCAGTCAGCCCTGCAGTGCGGAGGCCTTTAGTCATATCGATGTATACGGCGTGCTCCATCACATGGCTAATCCCAGTGAGACCCTGAAGCTGCTCGGTGAGTCGCTACTGCCGGGTGGCACGGTGCGGTTAATGGTCTACAACACTGCGGCGCGATCTTGGATTCACGAATTGCAACGTGTGTTTCAGCTGCTAGGCATCGATCCCGCTTCAAACGCGGATATCGCTTTTGCCCTGCACATACTCAGATTGGCGGCAGCTAAGCTGCCTGCAGTAGCAGATAGGCTAGGCCAAATGGGTATGGGCACGATGAGTAACCGCGCGCGTTTTGCCGATACTTTTTTGCATCCGCGCGAGGCGCGTCTTCCTATCGCTACGTGGTATCAGGCTATTGCGCGCGCTGGACTTGAGGTCGTTGGTCTTTTTGATCGTTACGCCGAGCTCGATGATCTCGCTAATCCGCTATGGCACCCACCTACAACGGAGGAGCTTGAGGCGCGTCTTGCGGATCGACGGTTTGAGAATAATTTGGAGCTCTTTCTTGTGCGGCGGCGCGATGAAGGTGCGGGGACCAGCGCGATCAAGAGGCCTAGGCCCAAGAGTTGGCTATGGCCTTATATGCTGAAAGCGCCTCCATCGCAGTGGTTCAGCTACCGGGAGACGAGCGAGATCCCGCTGCCGCTGCGTCTTACTATCTGGCATGCCCACTTGCGGTGGGTGATGCATGGCTCTACCGAGGGTGTATCTGCGATGTTGTCGAGGCTCAGCGGTACAGCTCTGCAACGATTGGTCCGCATCGGTGCCATACTACCCGGTCAGATTAGCGACCCCGGACGCAAGGCTAGCCTTGCTACTGCTTTAGTGTCAGCGATGCCGATACCTGATGCGCGTCCCTTAGCTCAGATTCATGATGCGGCCCTAGAACGGCTCATTTATGAGCGGCTGCAACATCGAGGGTGTGACCCAAATCGCTACGGTCCAGTGATTTGGGAGCGGCTGCATCGGGCGCAGAGGTGAATGTTGCAGATGGTAGATCGCAAACCGCTTGGATCGTGCTAATTAACGGGGAACGCCACGACTTCAAGGTTGGGGCGTGAATATGCCTGTGCGCCATCGATGAAGCATACACTTGAAGTTGAGCCGGCCGGTTGGCTGCGTCCTTGTATCTTGATCGTATAAGTGCCAGCAGCTTGTGGTCTGATCCAAAGTGTACGGGACACAGAATTCCAATGACTGCCAGTCGTGCCCATTTGAATGATGTTGCCGTAGGTGCCATGCCCTTGATTGATTCCATCAAGAACAAAGGCTATGTTGCAGAGGACGCTGTCCTGGCTAGCTTGCATCGATGCATCGAATTGGAAGCGCACGTCAGCTTTAGCAGGCAAGGTGTAAGTTATCGATACACCGAGGTCAATCCATGAAGTGGTAGCAAACGAAACTGAAGTCGTACCAGTCGCTATCCAGTGCCAGGGGAAAGCGTGGCCTTTGGCGTATATGGGGCCATCTACATCGAGTTTAGCGACGGGATCTCCTGATCCGATACCGACGGCACCATTCGAAGCAACAAAAATTCTATCGAGCACTGCTCCGTTGCTCCTGTCCAGAGTTCCGAGGGTGACGAAACCGCCGCCACCATTTGCATTATCGTGTCCCCACGTCAGAGACGCCCGCGAAACACCGTTGGCCGCAAGATCGATCCAGCTTCCGTTGCCAGCGGTAGCATCGGATGCATTAAAGTTTGCGACAGGATAGTCCCAGTACCCCGGAACTGCGACTTGTAATTTGCCGAGTGGTGATGTCGTTCCGATCCCGACGTTACCATTTGAATTGATGGCCATGCGAATCGCGCCGGCAGTATCATCTTGGATGGCGTAGTTACTGCTCGTGTCACCCCGTACCCCTGCACGCCACTGCCGCGTGGCGTTCTGTGAAATGTACCCTAAGTTTGCGGTAGCGCCAGAGTTATAGATATGCATCAAATCGCCTGGAGCAGTCGTTCCGACACCAACCAATCCTCCTGTAGTGATGGTCATCCGTGTATTAGTGCCGAGCGAGCTCCAAGAATTTGCAATTTTATACTTCTGACTATCAGCGTTATCCAAACCAGCAGACCATCCGGCAACACCAGCAACATCGTAAGACACGAATGGGCTACCGGCAGAGGATCCAGCCACTCTGGCAGCCAGTATAGCGTTGTTATTAGCTGAGTTGGTTGGGTTATAGACGTAGAGACCGTTGTTATTAGGCGCCGTGTTGCCGGTGGCCTTGATCTCCATCGGTGCGCCTGGCGCGGTGGTACCAATCCCAACATTCCCGTTACCAAGGATCGTCATCTTGGTCGAAGGTGAGGAATCCGTCGCACCAGTCGAACCACCGGTTGCTGTTTTAAACTCAATTTTCGAAGTACCCGTACCCGTGGCTACACCAGAGGCTAGTGTCAAAGTGCCACCGTTATAGTTGCTACCGCCACTGATGGCGCCGCCAGCTTGCAAAGTGAGGCCACCACCAGTTGTGCCAGCACCTGTGTTTCTATCAACCTGGATGGTTCTTGCGAGACTACCACCAAAGCTCAGATCGGCTGCTGGTGTTGAAGTGCCGAGGCCTAGTTTGCCCGAGGCTAAATACGAGTCGCTGCCAGTTGTCGCCCAGTTGCCGCTGCCACCACTTGGCCAGGAGGTGATGCAGTTGGCGCCGTTTAGGCAGATAGAGCCAGCGACGTCCAGTTTACCGGCTGGGGAGGTGGTGCCGATACCGATGTTGCCGCTCGATGTGATACGCATGCGCTCTGACCAGTTGTTAGTAGTCGATCCCGCCGTAAACACAATATCGGTGGGAATCGAACCAGTCGCAACATTGCCTGATACCCTAGATAAGACCGCGGCCGTATTGAGATATCCAGAGCCGTCGTGTCCACCGAGCACTAGACCGCCCAAAAAATCCCCGTCTGCCACAGCTGTCGGGGCTGCGGAGTTACCTCGCGCTTTGTAGGCACTGACCCCCCCACCAAGATTGTTGTTCCCAGGAAAGTAGAAATTCGCTATGCCGCGCTCCGGCATAGTTGCAGTTCCTGAAGAAACGATGTGGAGCGGAGCGACCGGAGCCGTCGTCCCAATCCCGACATTTCCACTTCCGAGTATCGTCATCTTCGTCGTCGGAGCTGCATCGCTCACTCCGCTCGCACCGGCACTAGCTGTTTTGAATTCAATTGATGAAGTCCCGGTACCCGTAGCCACACCAGATGCGAGCGTCAAGTTGCCACCGTTGTAATTACTGCCGCCGCTGACGGCACCACCGGCTTGCACTGTTAAACTGCCGCCGTTGGTACCTGCTCCGGTATTGCGATCGACTTGTATAGTTCGTGCAAGCGTTCCACCAAAGCTCAAATCTGCGTCGGGAGTAGCAGTGCCAACGCCCAATTTACCGGATGCGACGTATGAATCACTTCCTGACGTCGCCCAGTAACCGCCGGCGTTAGGCCACGACGTGATGCAGTTAGTGCCGTTAAGGCAGATAGAGCCTGCGACATCAAGATTGCCGGCAGGGTTTTGTGTACCAATCCCGACGTTGCCACTCACTGCGAGGCCATTAGCTGGACCTGCGGTCGCGGCTGAATAGCCAATTGCAGCATTACCGTTCACCTGAAGTTTGGATCCAGGCGACGTTGTTGCGATCCCAACATTGCCACCATCGTAAACAAAACTCGCGCTACCAGAAAGCAAACCAGAGCTGTTGTACTGTATCTGGTTGCTAGACCCCGCAGCCGTCGCATCCGGCGTTGCCCATGTGCCGTCGCCGCGCAAAAACTTCACGTTGTCTGTCGCGGCCGGTCCAGGGACCGCTCCCTTACTGCCA